>JAUIME010000192.1 GCA_030433195.1 bacterium | reverse complement strand
GGGCGAAACGGCGTACCCGCACGTGGTCAATGCGCTGTCGATCTTCGCACTCGTGATCCTGGCGCCCGTCGTCGAGGAGATCCTGTTCCGCGGGATCCTGCTGCACCGCTGGGCGGCGCGCTGGAACCCGCGCGCCGCGATGCTCTACACGTCGCTCCTCTACGGCATCTTGCACGTCGAAGTCATCGGCGAGTTCATCTTCGCCCTGCTACTCGCGAAGCTCTACATCAAGTCGCGCTCGCTCCACGCGCCGATCTTCTGCCACATGCTGAGCAACGGATTTGCGGTCGTCTCGGGCCTCGGCGTCGTGAGCCCAACGACCCAAAACGCGATGACGCTTCTGCGGATTCTGCAAGACAAGCCGTGGATCGGCCTCTCCTGCCTTGCACTCGCCTTCCCGCTCATCATCTACTACATGCACGAGCTCGAGACGGATCCCGAAGATCCCCTTCCGTACGATGCGGCGAAGAGACCGAATCCGACCGACACCTGAGAGGAACGCCATGCAGCCCAGAGAAACCGTCCACGAACTGTACGACGCCTATCGCACGCGCAACGAAGCGCGCCTTCGCGAGCTCATGGCCGACGACATCGAGTGGAACCAGTGCGCGGGCTTCCCCGGAGGCTCCAAGCGGCGTGGCATCGACGACGTACTCGACGGCATTCTGGGCTCGAACCACTCGATCTGGACCGACTTCGGCGCCGACACGAACGAGTTTCTCGTCGATGGAGAATCGGTCGTCGTCCTCGGCTCTTACCGCGGCAAGCACGCACACACCGGCAAGGAAATGCAGGCCGATTTCGTCCACGTCTATCGCGTGCGCGACGGCAAGGTCACACGCTTCGACCAAGTCGCCGACACCGCACCGATGATCGCCGCGATGAGCGAAGGCTGACGCAGCACCTCCTCAGCCCCCGCGCCACGGATCGATCAGCATCGCCCCGGTCCCTTCGAAGTCGGCGACGTTACGCGTCATCACGTGAAGGCCATGGCGAATGGCGGTTGCCGCGATGAGACCGTCGCACGCGGGAACGATCCGACCCGCCCTCCGGGCTCGCGCCGTGATCTCGCCCCAGATACCCGAGACTTCCGCGTCGACCGGCAGGATGCGGTCCGCGTAGTTTCGCTGGAGCGCGAGCCGCCAACGCGACAAGCGGTCCTTCGTGGCATCGTCGTCATCGAGCATCGCGACTCCTTTGGCGATCTCACCGAGCGTGACGACGCTCAGGAATAGCGACTCCTCGTCGATCGCGCCGACCGCCTCGCGCACTCTCGCGTCTCCGTCGGCACGACGAAGCTCGGAGACGACGCACGTATCGAGCAGGACGTTCACGGCTCGACGTCGCGCATCTCGGCGTCACGCATCGGCGAGCGGTCTCGAGTGAGATCGAGTCCGTCCAACGTCGGCCCGTCCATGAGGAAGTCCTTCAACGACACGCGTCCCCCGGTCAGTCGGAGGTAGTCCCTCTCCGAGAGGATCATGACGGCGTCCTTCCGTCGGATGACACGTTGCGGCCCGTCTTCGAGCGCTAGTCGCACGACCTCGCTCAGCTTGTTCTTCGCCTCGGCGAGCTTCCAGTCCATGGCGCCTCCAATCTAGACCATCTAGATCATTAGTACGCCATCGTTGCCGCATAGTCAAGGCGGCCCACCACACAAGCCGGCCTGGCCGATCTTCACCATGAAGACGAGACGCCCGCAGATGAGTTACACCCTTTCCGCCGCGGGCTCTTCCGGCAGACGATTCGGGACCGCAACACGCGATGGACACGCACTTCGAGCGACGCGAACATGGTAGACCGCCCCCAACATGATGAGCTGACGACGGCGCAGCGCTCCGCGCTCGACGCGGTTCGACGCGCGGCCGGTCGGCGTCGCGAATACGATCGAGCGCGCCTCGTGTCGGTCCTCGACTCGACCGGCAGTTCGGTCGCGGCCTACGAAAGCGCGCTCGAAACGGTGCGCGAGCGCGCACGTGTCGTCGTGCACTTCCATCCCGACCGCATCGCGGCCGACGGCAGGATCGTCGCCCGGGGCTTGCTCGAGGACGGCGTCTACCGCAACCAGTTCGAGACGAAGCTCTCGGCCGGCAGCCGCAGCGCCCACGAAGGCGGTGAGCGTGACCGCTGGGAGCAGGCGTTGTTCGACGCCGCGTATCAGGCTCCCGGCACGACGCCGTTCGAACGTCCGAAGTACGGCTCGCTCGAGTTGGTTCGTCACCCGGACGGCCCTGCACCCCGCTTCGGCTCGTGCTACTTCGTTCTCGACGCGGCCGTGTCGCATCGCACGACGTTCACGTTCGCCGGTAGCGAACAACCGGAAGCGGTCGAGCGCGCCGGGACGATCGACGAGCTCGACGGCGTCATGGTCGCGTTGCTCGAGGAAGTCGCCGCGGCCCGAGGCGCGACCGTCGCGTGGCCCCCGTTCGTCGTCTCGACTCTCGGGCTCGGCCCGACGACGGTCACCGCGCTGCTCGAGCGCATCACGCGAGAACTCTCGCAGCCTCGACACTTCGACGCCGCACAGCCGCCCGGCCGCGTTCTCGACAGTTGCATCGAGGCGCAAATCCACGGCACGATCGATCTGCGACGCGACGTCGACACGGTCGTCATCGATCCTTCGTTCCGCGGCACGGCGACCGGTGAGGCCATCGATCGGCTCTGCCGCACGCACGCCATCGACCATGCCGCGCACGGCGGCTTCCGTCTCGACGTCGCTCGCGTTCCCGACGACTTCCGCGGTCCCGCGATGCCCCGGCTCGCCGAGCGCGTCGCCCGCGACGGAATCCTCCACGCGGCCGCGATCGGAATCGCCGAAGCGGAGCTACGTGCCGACCCCTCGAGCTTCGGTGAACACGGCTCGTTCGACGAAGTCCTGCAGCAGCTCAAGCAGCTTTGGCACGTCCTCGTTCATTTCGGGCGCACCATCGCGAACTGATCGGAAGCCTCGCCTATCACGCGTCTCGCGGTCACACTTCGCCGCGAAGGCAGTGCTCGCGCGCCGCGTGGGCCGCGCCGAGCAGGCTCGTGCGAGCGTTCAGGAGCACGCGCACCGGCATGTCGAGCATGACGTCGACGTAGCGGCCCTTGTCGCGGAACGAATCGAGAAACGGTCCGTTCTGCATCTTCGGGAGGATCTTGGTGACGATGCCGCCGCCGATCCAGACACCGCCCGTCGCCATGATCGTGAGGGCGAGGTTGCCGGCCTGGGCTCCGTAGAGGCTCACGAATCGATCGAGCGCTTCTTCGCACACGGGGCACGTACCCGCAACGCCCTCCGCGCTGATGATCGTGTTGGGATCTTCGGCGCGCGCGATCGCCTCGTGGACTCGCGCATCGGGCTTCAGCCCATCGTCGACGAGTGTCTCGAACAAACACGTGAGGCCCGGGCCGGACAGCACACGCTCGTAAGAAACGCGGCCGAAGGTCTCGCGAAGCCGCGCGAGGAGGCGACACTCGAAGTCGTCGCGCGGCGCGAAGTCGACGTGGCCGCCTTCTGTCGCGACGGGAACGTAGCGCCCGCTCGCCACGTCGAAGAACAAGAACCCTTGCCCGAGCCCGGTGCCCGCGGCGATGACAGCGCGGTTGCCGTCGCGCGGCGTGCCTTCGTGAAGCGTCACGATCTCGGTCGGGTCGACGAACAGGGTCCCGAACGCCGTCGACTCGAGGTCGTTCAACAACACGACGCGTGCGCCGACGACCGATTCGAGCGCTTTCGCCGAAACCGTCCACGGGAGATTCACGCCGCGCGCGATTCCGTCACGCACCGGACCGGCGACGCCGAAACACGCGAGCGCGACGGAACGCGCATCGTCCTCGAGGAAGGCGGCGACGAGTTCGTCGAACGACGCGCTTCCGGCGATCCGCACGCGATCTTCACGGATCGTGCGGAGCTCCGTCGAGTCGGGCGACACTTCGTACAAGCCGAAGTCGATCTTCGAGCCGCCGACGTCGCCGGCGAGAATCACGGAGCTCATCGAATCGCGCACTCCCGGCTTGATTCGCGATACGCTGCGTCCGCCGTCTCGATCCGCATCATCACGCGGGAAGCTCGTGCTCTTCGATCGCGAGCACCTTGCCGAGTCGACGAGCATGGCGTTCTTCGTTCGTGAAGCGTGCGCCCAAGAATGCCTGCACGAGCTCTTCGACGACGGCCTCGCCGACGACGCGCGCGCCGAGACAGAGCACGTTCATGTCGTCGTGCTCGACCGCTTGCTTGGCCGAGTACGTGTCGTGGCAGACACCGGCGCGGATGCCGCGCAGCTTGTTGGCCGCAATCGAAGCGCCGATCCCACTGCCGCAGATCACGATCCCGCGCTCGGCTCTTCCGTCGCGAACCGCTTCGCCGCCCGCTCGCGCAAAATCGGGGTAATCGACCGATTCAGGGCCGTTCGTCCCGAGATCGAGCGCCTCGTGGCCCGCCGCCTCGACGAACTCGATCACCTTCGCCTTCATCGGAAATCCCGCGTGGTCACACGCCACCGCGATACGCATGCTCTCGCCTCCCTGTCGCCGTCAGGATGGATTCGCTCACGGCGCGATCATAGCAGAAGCCCCGACCGAGCGCCCGATCGCAGCCAGCGCGTTCGAGGCGCCCCCGGAGTGAGGCAGGGCCGAGCCCCGACCCCTCGGAACTCGGCCCTACTATGTGAAGGAAGAAGACAGCAAATTCGGATGTCGCAACGCCGTCGCGTCCGACGGCGCGTGGTGAATCAGGATCCCGAAGCTTCGATGCGCTCCACGTTCTCGCGCCCCGAGCCGACGATGATGATGCGGCGCCCCTTTTGCGCATGTCGTCGACACAGCGATTGCATGAAGCCCATGAAAGCCGCCGGGATCTTGGTGACTTCCGAGAGGTCGACCACGACGCGGTCGTGTCCACCCTCGGCGAGTTTGTCGATGAAGCCGCACGCAGCGACGCAGTCGTAGGCGGAATCGAGGTCGCGGATCGTCACGATCTGCGCTCGTTCGAACCAGCAGTGTTCCGGAAACAGCTTCCACTCGGGGTTCGAACCGTCGTCGAAGTTCTCGTTTTCGCTCCAGCGCGCCATGATCGTGCTCCTTCTCTTCGGTCCCGCTCGTCTTGTCCCCGTCGCCGCGTCACAACGGGAGCCATGGATCGCACGCCGGGTGCCAAAGCCTGCGCGAATCGCGTAAGTTGCGATCAGCGCATGAGTTTTGACGCATCCGGGAGGATCGAGGCGCAGCGGGATCGCCGGTCGATCTGAGTCGATTCTCATTCTGGGGCGAGAAAGACGATCGATCCGAGTCGAAAGGGGCGGTACGAGCGCCGCGAGTCTCGCGGGAAGGGACCTTCAAAGACGAGGCCGCCCCAAACGGAAGCGAGGCCGGCCTCCTCGCTGCGAGGAAGACCGGCCTCGTGGTGATTACGGTTGGCACCGACGCTTGCGCGTCAGTTGCGGATCACGGCATGACCGTGAGCTTGACGAGGTTCGAGTCGATCCAGCCCGACGCGAATCCGACCGTCGAAGCCCATCGCTCGACGCCGATGAGCTGCGTGCGATTGGGCACGCGCAGGTTCGACACCGAGGTGCCCGCGCCGTCGGTCATCCCCGAGAGTCGGTTACGCATCGAGTTCTGATGCAGCCCCGAGTACACGAGCGGACCACCGGGAACCTGGAACTGACCGTTGCCCGGCTCGCGCGCATCGAGCAGGTACCACGCCGTGCTCGGGTTCGCCTGCACGGTGAGCGTGATGTCTTCGCCGATCGACGGGTTCTTGTTACTGAACGTCATCGTCACGTAGTCGAGGACGAACTCGACGACTTGGAAATCGTCGATCGTCCAACCGCCGAACTCGAGGCCCGCGTCGGTCTGCAGCTCGTAGCGCACCGTCACCGCCTGCTGCATGCTCGCGTGCGACGAGATGTCCATGAGGATCGGCTTCCACTCGGTGTCGCGCGTGTGACCGTTGTCTTGGTTGCGCCACACGATGTTGCCGTTGACCGAGAGGATCGAATCGTCGTAGATGCCCTCTTCGACCGTCAGCCATCGTCGGAACAACAGCCGCACGATGCGAGCATTGCTGCAGTCCATCGTCGGGCTGTCGATGAAGTTGACGCTATCGGGCGGATACTTGCCGGCACCGACTCCCGTCCCGTTGAGATCGTTCCCGCGAACGAAGAGGCCCGAATACGCCGCAAGCGGATCGTCCACCGAACCGCCGCCGATGTTCGGTTCGGACCACTCCCAATCGTCTTCTCCCATCGTCGCCCCGGAGATCCAGCCGAGGTCGGTCTCGAAGTCGTCGGCCAAGATCGTCTGGTAGTGCCCGATGTAGAAGATGTGACTTGTTTCGCCCGCGCCCGGCGCGCCGGCCGGCAGCGTCGTCGAGTTGCCGCCCGTGTCGCCCGCGAGGATGTAGTAGCGGATCGTCGTCCCACGGGTCTGCGCGGGGATCGTCGCGGCGAACTCGTCGGGGCGTCCCGTCGGCTGCATGAAGAGCAGCGTGTACGACGTGCCGTTCTTCGCCCACAGAACGCGGCGGACGTTGATGCTTCCCGCCGTCGACGTGATCTTGGCTTTGACGATGTAGCCGTTGTCGGTGTCGGAGTGGAACTGGCGAAGCGGCTCGTGGTTGATCGTGATCTGCGCTTCGGCGCTGGCCGCGAGTCCGAGACCTGCGAGCGTGACGATCGCGAGGCACAGGAAGACGCGACTCCGTTTCGTGGTGCCGTGATTCATGGCAACTACCCCCTGTTCGGGTGTTCTCGTGAACAGCCAGCGAGAGGGTGCCACGACTCCGACGCGACACGATCAGGGGACGGGCAGGTCCGCCCGCATGACTGCATTCCTTTGACTGCTGCCATCATAGGCGAACTCGGGCGCCGAGGTCAATCCGGCGGTTTCGCTCCAGAACCCCGCGAAACGCCTCGAAACCTGTAACCCCGTTCGATCTGCGCCGTCCTTCCCCTGCCCCCCGCAAGCCGGTCTCGCGTTTCCCCAGAAGCGAAGGAAGGGCCTCCACGATGCCTCGATCGCCCGAAATCAAAGCGTTCCTGCTGTGCCGGTCCGTGCCGGAGAGCCTGTCTCCGGATCGCATGCGCCTCGACGGATTGTTCACTGTCGTGTGCGGTCCGTGGTTTCCCCTGCGTGTCGAGCGGATCTATCTGTTCATCCGTCTCGTCGCGGGCGACCGTCCGCGTCACGAAGCCTCGTTTCGGCTCGTGTTCCTCGACAATCGCGAAGTCCTCGCGTCGGGGTCTACCGAGCTGCTCCTGCGACGCGCCGACGGCGGCCGCAACGGCAAGAAGAAGACGCGCCGCTTCGCCGACATGGATTACGTTGTCGAAGCCGGTTCCGTCGTGTTGCCGTGGGAAGGTCGCTACGAAGTGGAGCTCTACCTCGACGGCTCCCTCGCCGAAACCAGCGGCTTCGACGCGATGCGCGTCGATCCGCGAAGCGTCGTGCCGAGCGCCATCTCGTGATTCGATCAGCCTTCGGGAACCCAGGTCATGTAGCGATCGAGAAACTCGCGGATCGTGCGCACGGCGCGGATGCGGTTCTCGCGCTTTCGGAAGCCGTGCCCTTCGTCGTCGAACACGAGGTACTCCACCGGAACGCGGTTGCCGCGCACGGCCTCGACGATCTCTTCGCTCTCGATCGGCAACACGCGCGGATCGTTCGCGCCTTGGATCACGAGAAGCGGCCGTTCGATCCGGTCCGCATGGAACAACGGCGAGATCGCGCGCAGTCGTTCGCGGTCCGTGGCGGGGTCGCCCATCTCGGCGTACAGCGACTTGCGCGCGCTCTCCCACCACGGCGGAATGCTCTCGATCGTGCGCAGCCAATTCGTCACGCCGAAGATGTCGACGCCGATCGCGAACGCATCGGGGCGAAACGCCAGCGCGGCGACGACCATGAAACCGCCGTAGCTGCCGCCCAAGATGCCGACACGCTCGTGCTGCACCCAGCGCTGGCGCTCGAGCCACTGCCCTCCGGCGACGCAATCGTCGAGGTCGACGTCGCCGTGCTTGCGATCGTCGGCGTGGAAGAACGTCTTGCCGTAGCCGCTGCTGCCGCGGTTGTTGACCGCGAGCACGGCATATCCGTGATTCACGAGATACTGGATCTGCGCGTCGTAGCCCGTGCGGCTCTGCCCTCCGGGGCCGCCGTGCACCCAAACGATCGCCCGCACGGGATACCGCCGCGACGCATGCTGCGGTTTCCACAGCACCGCGGGAATCTCGAGTCCGTCGAAGCTCTCGAAGCGCACGATCTCCGACGTCACGAGATGTTCTTCGTCGATCTTCGGGTGGATCGAGTTCGTGAGGCGCGTCACGCGATCCTTCGCACGGTTCCAAACGAACAGATTGTTCGGCGACGTATCGCTCGACACCGAGAGCGAAACGAGCTTCCCATCCCGCGAAACACTCGCGCCCGTGATCTCGCCGGCACCCACGTCGGGGAGCTCGATCTCGCGCCCCGTCGCCGCATGCTGCATGCGAAATACCGTGCGCGCGTCCTCGTTGGTGGCGATCATGCGCACCTCGCCGCCTCGCGAGTACCGGACGTACATCACGTCCCAATCCGAATCGACGACGAGCTCGCGCTCGCCCGACACGAGGTCGTACGACCACACGCGCATCCATTCG
>JAUIME010000191.1 GCA_030433195.1 bacterium | reverse complement strand
ACATCGTGGGGCCGTCTTCATTAGACTTCAGAAACTGCTCGTCGCAGGGGGTGAGGAATGGTCCGTCGATCGTCACTTCCCATCCATTCGTCTCGTCACCGCTCAGGTCGGTGATCGTGCGTAGGAAGTAGAAGTCTTGCTTCGGATAGTCCCACTTACCGAGAGCTCCCATGGAGAGCGCGTTCTGGAGCTTCGACGTCATGGGGACTCGAATGAGCACCGAGTCGCCGATCGCGTAGGCTTGCATGACGGATGCCGTACCGATCACGTGGAACGAGTGGCTTCCGAGCGGTACGTAGTAGTCGTCGGATTCGGGGTCGTCGTCGATGGATACGGCCGTCGGAAGATCACGTCGGTCCGACATGAGGTTCGTGCCACCGAGGTCGCTGCCTCGGACGACGAGCATGTCCTTGCAAGGCCAGTTGTTTCCACCCGAATCCATCGTCGGGCCCGCCTCGAGCGACGTGAGGTTGGCTCCCGTTTGAGCGTCGACAGCCCCTCGCAGTACGATGCCGCTGCCATCGATGACGATGGATTCGTCGTTTCCTGTAAGCTCTTGGCCGTTACACGTGCACGAAGTACCGGGAAAGATGCGGTAGGTACCGGCACTGAACTGGACGATGGCCTTGAATCCACCGCTGACGACCGGCATGGCCAGCGCAGTGCGTATCGCGGATTGGATGACATCGAGATCGCTTCGATTCGCTCCTTTCGGTGCCGGGACCGTAACGATCGGCAGGTTCATCGAATCGATCGCGGGTAGGCGCGATCCGCGTCCGTAGCCAGCGAACGAGAAATTGGGGATGCGGTCGATACTTCCTTGCGTCGAGTTGTAGGTCTCGTAGACAAGTGGATCGGGCATGCCGTCCGAGTCCGAGTCGATCGGGTTGCCGGATGAGTCGAGCGCCCGGTAGACCCATTTCGATTGATCGAACATGCAGGCATGCGGAACCTGCGCCCGCGTCAGCGGGGCCATGAGTGCGACGAGTATCAGCGTGTAAAGGGGGTATGCCTTCATCATGCTTGTCTCCGTTTCGTCCTGTCGTTTGGCTTGGGAATCGTGGTGGAGCGAGTGCGCCCGTGCGAACGACGCCGACAGCGTCTTGCGAGTTGCTCGATGGTTCTACTGTTTGGCAAAGCAGCGGAACGGTTCCCGAAAACCGTTCTGAACGAGATTCGGTGAGCGAGTTGATACGTCGCTCCCCAGGGCCTGTGGTTTTCGTAGGCAAGCCCATGGGCTCGGTCCTCGGGTCGCCCGCCTTCGACGCCGCAGAGGAGAGGCTTCATCGGAGCGGCATTCCTGGTACGATCCTCGAGGAGGACGGGGCAAGCGAGAAGCCTCGTTTCACGAGCGTCTCGTATCGATCTCGATTGGGGGGAGCTCCATGGTTGGAAATCGGCTGCTGGTCGCTTCGGCAAGTCTCATCGTCTGTGTCAGCCTGCATGCCCCTGCGTCCTACGCACAGTTTCGGATCCCGAACGTCGAGACAGCGAGGCTGAACTCGGAGGAAGGGCGCCGCATCACGATCCCGTTCGAACCCGGCGCTGCCGCCATGCTCGACTTCGACGGCGACGGTACGGACGATTTCGTATTCGCTCGAGAGGGCGCGTACGAGGCGAGCGGTGAGACGATCATCGTCTACGGCGACGGCCGTCCGTGCCAATACGATCTCGACGTCGGGGACCGATTGGCTTCTGGCCCCTCTCTCGGACTCGTCGGATCATCACATGAGCGGAGTGGGGCCTCGGTGGTGAATGCCGGCGACGTGAACGGTGACGGGCTCGATGATCTCTTGATCGGAGCACCCGGTTGGAGGAACCCGGCTGGGGACATCGTCGGACGAGCTCATGTGGTGTTCGGGAGCAAAGATCGTTGGACGGGTGACGTGATGCTCGCGGACCTCGATCCGTCCCGTTCGTTCTCGATCGAGGGTAGGTTCGCCGGCGACGGTCTCGGAACGACACTCGCCTCAGCGGGAGACTTCGATGGCGACGGCTTCGGTGACGTCGTCGTTTGTGCTCCGAATGCAGATCGCAACGAGACAGGCGCTGGCGAGGCCTGCATCGTGTTCGGAGGCAGCGATCTCCCAGATGTGATCGAGGCCTCCAATCTCGATGGTTCCAACGGCTTTCTCTTCGTCGGCGCATCCCCCGCGACGAGTCAGCGATGTGGTCTCGACGTCGGGACGGCCGGTGACTTGAACGACGATGGTTTCGATGATGTCGTGATCGGCGCCGCTCGGTCGGCATGGGTCCTGTTCGGAAGCGATCAGGGATTTGCAGCGATCGTCTCCGAGGCCGATCTCGCGGGATCGGCAGGCTTTCGCTTCACGGCCATGGGGGACTACGATGGCGATCTTGGGTCGACCGTATGCGGTGGATTCGATCTGAATCTGGATGGGATTGCCGATGTCGCGGTCGGTGCACCGGACGCCGGCGTCTACGAAGGGCGTGCAAGAACCGGGGCCGTCTATGTTTGCTTCGGGAGACCGGGCTCGTTTCCTGCCGAGTTCGACGTCGCGACGATCGATGGAGGGAACGGATTCATCCTGCACGGGACCCGGAAGGCTGAGCGTGCGGGTCGTGTCGTGCGAAGAGGGGATGTAGATGGTGACGGGAACGATGATCTCTTGCTCCTTGCGGACAAGGCGCAACCAGGGCAGGTGACGGCGTGCCTCGCCACACGGGAGCGGCCGCCGAGATCATCGGTGGCGGATGTCGCCGACGGAGTCTCCGGGTTCTGGGTCGACTCGCACTACGAATCCTGGATCGTCGCGGGGGACGGTGATGGAGACGGTGTCGACGATTTGGTGGTGAGGGCGCCCGGACGTGAGTTGACATGGGTGTTCGGCCGACCGCACCAGCCTGACATCGAGGACCGACCCGGGAAGATCGTGGATTGGCAACGGATCGCGTCAGGCGAATCGGGCTTCGGTGACGTACTCGATGAGGATGATCGCTTCGGCTACGCGATCGAGAGTCTCGGAGACTTGGATGGCGACGGTTTCGTCGAGGTGGCCGTGGGAGCGCCCGGAACGAGGATCGGACCGTATCGCAAGGGTGGCGTGTGGATCTTGAGCTTGATGCCGGACCGTTCCGTACGGACCTTCTTCCGAATTGCGGATGGGGAAGGAGGGTTCGAGGGAGAGATCGACAGCTTCGCGAAGTTCGGGAGTTCACTTGCGGCCGGGCGCCTGGGAGGCGAGCGTATTCTTGCGGTCGGTGCCCCTGCAGACGGACCCTACGGTGCCGTCTGGCTGCTCACACTGGGAAACGATGGCCGGGTGGAAGGAGCCGGGAGGATCACGAAGGGTGAAGGGGGATTCGGGGGGCATCTCGACTTGCTCGATGACTTCGGGGCGGCAGTCCGTTTCCTTCCCGACGTCGACGGTGACGGGAACGACGAACTCCTGGTCGGCGCGCGAAGGTCAGCCGTCGGGGGAGAAATCACGGGTGCGTTCTGGTTGCTGTTCATGAAAGCCGACGGAACGGTACGCGATCAGCGAAAGATCAGCGAAGGCTCGGGCGGCTTCGAAGGGGATCTCGACCCGGCCGACTCGTTCGGGGAATCACTTGCATTCATCGGCGATCTCGATGAAGACGGCCTCCCGGAGGTCGCCGTCGGCGCCCCAGGAGATGACGACGGTGGAGCCAACTTCGGTGCCATCTGGATTTGCACGATCGATGGCACGGGATCCGTCGTGAGATCCACGAAGATCAGTTACGAGGTGGGCTGTTTTTGTGCTCTCCCGTACGAGAGGAGCCAGCTCGGGTTTGCTGTCGGCGCGGCCGGGGATCTGGACGGCGATGCAGTTCCGGATTTGCTCGTTGGTTCCATCGGGTACAATCCCTCGACTCGCGGTCGGGCCTTCTACTTGTTCCTGAACCGCGATGGCAGCGTGCGCCATACGCGCGAGATCGGCGCAATGGACGGGCTTCCCTTGGAGTCGTATGTCCAGTTCGGCCTTGGCATCGCGCCGCTGCACGACTTCGACGGAGACGGGGTGCGTGAATTCGGTGTCGGTGCGACGGGGTGGCTCGGAGGACATCTCTACGTGTTGTCGCCCTACGGAACGCGGTGTTTCTCCGGTAACGTCGCACGCGGCGTGAGACCCGATGACCGGGTCGACGTGCTTCGTGTGCAAGGATCCGCCGGGGAACGGGCTCGAGTCGTGAACCTCCGTGCCGGCGAGCCCGTGCGCCTCACACTCGACGCGTCTCCCGAAGGCCCCACGCGAACCCGTTACCGACTGTGGGCATGGGTCGGCGGGCCGACGCCGATGCTGCCGAGTGCCGTGGTGACGCAGGGAGACACTCGGCTCGGCTGCACCTTCCGTCCCGTTTCTTCCGGGCCGACTCCTCTTCGCCCGGTCCTCTGTTTGGACGGTGGCGAGTCGATTCCCTGTACGGCGAGGGAGCGACGCACCGGACCCGAAAGCGCTCCGTTCGAGCTCACGCGGATGTTGCAGCGGGCCCCTGGGCGCATCACGGTACAAGGCGTAATCGAAGATCTCGGATCTGAGAACTCCCGTGGGTTCAGTGTGACGAACGCGGTCGTGATCGAGATTCGTTGAGGAGGCTCGAGTGGTGCTCGAGATGAGCCGCAACGTGCTTTGATCAAGTCCATGGCAGACACTTTGGCGGTGGATTCTGGCGACGATCTCGCTCGCGAGTCTCGACGGCTCGAACGGATTCGAACTCGACGGTTCCGGCGGCAGCACGAACTGTGGATACGTCGATTCCGGCATCGGCGACGTCGATGCGGACGGGATCTCCGACCTCGCGATCGGCGCGCTCGGAGGATCCGAGGGAGCCGTCTACGTGGTGTTTGGCTCGAGCGAGGGATTCGCGGTCTCGTTGTCGCTTCCGAGTCTCGATGGCGACGATGGATTCGTCGCTCGGGGCGACGCGGGCGGTCGGTTGGTGCGTTTCGGGCGCGGGTGACTTCACGGGGGACGGGATCGACGACTTCGTCGTCGGTGCGGTCCACGTCGACGCGTATCTCATCGCGGGCCGCCGAGCGCCGTTTCCCGCGGAGTTGGGCGTGTCCACTCTGGACGGATCGAACGGCTTCGTTCTCGAAGGCTCCGGCCAGTCTTGCGCGAACGCGAGCGCGACCCCGCCGCCATACGAGTTGCCGACCAACGTCGCGCGGTCGATCCCGAGTGCGTCGAGAAGTCCTTTCACGCGGCGTGCCTGTGCGAAGACCGAGTAGTCCGCGGTCGACGGCATCGACGACTCTCCGGCGCCGAGAAGGTCGAGCGCGATCACGCGCCGCGACGCGGCGAGTGCGTCGACCACATGACGCCAGTCGTAGAGCGAACCCCCGAGTCCGTGGAGCAATACGAGCGGCGGACCGTCCGTACCGCCCGTGTCGAGCAGGCAGTATCGGTAGCCGTCGAGCTCGACGTCGTGGATCCTTCCGCGTTCGAGCTGGCGATCGCGATACGGCGTGAGTCGGCCGGCGGGTGTCGGGGGCTGCTCGCCTCGAACCGATCCGACCGCGAGGGCGAGGACGCAAAGGAACGTCTGCGAGATCACGGTTCTGCCTCCGTTCTCGACGCGACGCCGATGCTCAGCCGGTCGTCGCACCGGGCTTCGACGCGACGAGGCCGAGCATGAGGGGCATCGTCGGTAGACCTTCGGGCATGCCGAAGCGGCGATCCGGCAGCGGGGTCATGCCCTCGAACACTTCACATCCGTTGGTGTACGGGTACTCGCGCATCACGTCGAGGCGCAGGCCCGCGTCGACGAGCGATTGCACGATCTGCGCGGCGGTCCACTGGAACGAAACCGCGCGCTCGGGGTTTTTGTAGTCGCGCACACCGCTCTCGAAGCCGGACGGCGCGAGCGGCGCACCGACGTAGTCGCTCACGCCTTCGTCCTCTCGAATCTCGTCGGCGAGGAAGTACGAGTCGCCGAAGGTGCCGTCCTTGGTGTAGCTCCAGACGAGGGGATGGAACTCGAGGAATACGAGGCGGCCGCCGGGAACGAGCACGCGCGCGATGCCCCGCGCCCATCGATCGAGATCGCAGAGCCAGCCGACACCGCCGTAGCTCGTGAACGCGACGTCGAAGCGCTCGTCGGTGCCGTCGAACCAGTCGAACAAGTCACTGCGCACGAAGCGCGCCGGGATGCCCGAGTCCGCAGACAGTTGCTCGGCGAACGCGATGGCATCGTCGGAGATGTCGACGCCGAGTACGTCGGCGCCCGCGGCGGCGAGCGACAGCGTGTCCTGTCCGCAATTGCACTGCAGGTGGACGAGGCGCTTGCGTGCGAGATCGCCGAGAAGCTCGAGCTCGTCCGGGAAGAGCGTGGTGCCGCCATTGCGGAGGAAGGCGGCCTGATCGCGCTTGTGCGAGTTGTGCACGGGCGTGATCGCGTTCCACGAGCGGCGGTTCTGGTCGTGAATCTCGCGCCAGCCCGAGGAGGGTTCCGGTGTCGGTGATGAAGTCGTATCGGTCAACGGATCGGTCTCCGGTGTCTATCGTCCGCGCGGGAGGATAGCACAGGCCGGACGCCATCTCTCTACGATTCGGCAAGAGATGAGTGTCGTGCACGAGTTGACACGTGGGAACGTGTGGCGGTAGGTTGACCGTCGCGTTCGCCGCCCGCGAGTTCGTCTCGCCATCGACACCTAGACCGAGAAACGTACAGGAGGAATGCCGGCGTGAAGACTATCCTCGCTTCGATCGACTTCTCGGAGGTGACGCCTCGCGTGCTCGAGCTGGCTGCGAACTTGGCGCGCGCGACCGGCGCCCGGTTGAGAATGCTGCACGTGGTGCCGCCCGAGCCCGATTTCGTCGGGATGGAGGTCGGCCCCGCGCACGAACGCCAGTGGATGGCCAAGGACATTCGGGCGGCGCGGGACGAGGCCCGATCCCTTGCAGCTCGGATCGACGGGGTCGAGGTCGACGAGCATGTCGTGCAGGGCTCGATCTTGGACACGATTCTCGAGCAAGCGAGCGAGCACGACGTCGATCTGATCGTGCTCGGTTCCCATGGGCACGGAGCTCTCTTTCGAGCCTTGGTGGGGAGTACGAGCGAGGGAGTCCTGCGCAAGGCCGGGCGGCCCGTCCTCGTGGTCCCGGCGGACGCTGCTGAGCCGAGGGACTGAGACGCGGGATACCCCCGGGCGAGCCTCGTCGCGCGGCGATGTCGCCGACCGAATCGCGGATGGCGCCGCGGTGCGGAAGGGCAGCACGCGCCGCGAGGACGCGCGCTGCCCGCGAATCAGAAGACTCAGCTAGAGATCCTCTAGTGGTGCGCTGAGGCGATCCTCTAGGGAGCCTCGTCGAGGATGCGCCACGTGACGGTCGTTGCGAAGGTGTTCGATCCGTCGGTCGCTTCGGCGGTCACCGTGACGGGGCCCGTGCCCAGCACGTTCACGACCTGCTGCACGCGGATCGGCAGGCGCAACGTGATGCCCGGCGTCGTGCCGGCGAGCGTGCCCGCCGTGGCGCGGTCAAGCACGAACTGCGTCCTGTCGATCCCGTTGAACGCGATGCGACTCCACTGCGCCTGGGTCGTCCCTTCGACGACGAACGCGAGCGTCAGCTCTTGCGAGTCGAGGAGCACGGAATCGGCGGGCGAGACGTGGACGCGAACGTCGCGAACGGTCATGAGGAACACGTCCTGGTCTCCGCCGAGGTTCGACTGGAACGGCATCCGCGTCGAGAAGTCGGACGAGCTCGTGGTCCCCGTGACGATGATGGTCGCGCCGCGGACCGCGATCTCCGACCCGAACTCCTCGTTCGATCCACCGATGTAGCTCGAGAACTCGATCGCGGTGCCGGACGGCGTGAGCCTCATGAGGATCGCATCGATGTCCCCGCCGAACGACTGCCAGGGGTTGCGCGTCGGGAACTGTGCGCCGGCGTTGCCCGAGAGCAGGATCGACCCGGCGGTATCGAACACGATGTGGTCGACGGCGTCGTCATCGGGTCCGCCGAGGTACGTCGAGACGAGGAGCGTCGCGCCGGATGGATCGAGCTCGGCGAGGAAGATGTCCTGCGCCCCGGCGTTGGTGCTCTGGATGGCCGAGGTGACCGGAAGATCGATCGACTCCGTCTCGCCCGCGAACCAGATGTTGCCGCCGGCGTCGATGGCGATCGTGTCCGCATCGTCGTACTCCGAGCCTCCGAAGTACGTCGAGTAGAGTAGCGACGTTCCAGCACCGTTGACCACACACACGAACGCGTCGGCGAATCCGGCGTTGGCCGCTTGCAGCGGCGAAGCGGTCGGGAAGTCGGTGGAGTGCGTCTGCCCTGCGACGTAGAGACGGCCGCCGTGCGTGGCAAGCGTGTTCGCGTCGTCATCATCGGTGCCCCCGAGGTACGTCGAGTAGACGACACCCGGACCGGCGGCAGGGTCGATCTTCACGATGAAGGCGTCCGACTGACCCGCAAGTTGCGACTGGAGTGCGGAAGCGACGGGGAAGTCGGTCGACTCGGTCTCGCCGCTCAGGTAGAGCGCTCCCGACGCGTCGCGCGTCAAGGCGCCGGCGGACTCGTACTCCGCGCCGCCGTAGTACGTCGAGAAGAGAAGTGTCGAGCCTGAGGAGTCGAGTGCCAGGAGGACGAGGTCTTCGAGGCCGGCCAACGAACCCTGGAGTGGCGATTGGACCGGGAAATCA
>JAUIME010000190.1 GCA_030433195.1 bacterium | reverse complement strand
GCGAGAGCCCGGTCAAGATCGATGGCGTCACGGACATAGCCTGGATCGTGACCAGTAATCGTGACCCCCTTCACGATTGCTAGTTCCGTCTCACCCACACTAAGCGTGCTCCTTTCGAGCGCATTGGACTCGGCTACCTGCTGTTATCTTGTGTGGCCGTAGTATCTGAGCAGCGTTTCGGCTGATAGGATCCCAGTAGACCGTAGCGTAGCGACGCGGTCGTGGAGCCTCTTGATCTCGGTCCTCAAGCCCTCGATGGCTGCCGCTTCGAGAGTGTAAGGTGAGCCTATTAAATCGATCATGTTGGACTAACTCTCGGCGAGGCTGCCTGTAACGGACGGGGTGCATTCAGGATAGTGGAGGAAACGCCTAGACCGAGGTTAGTTCAAAGGGGCGCAGCGCGCCAGCGACTGGTTCCGGTGATCTCAATGGCCGTTGCTGCTGACGATCTGCGTGTGTCCGGGGTGTAGTGGCGGGAAGAGCCTCCTCGGAGATTCTGAGTGTCATTGAGGCGGACAATAGAACAGCCCCGCCGCCTCAAGTTGGGACGACGGGGCTGGCGTTGGAACGACTAGACGAGGCCTCAACTGAGATCAGTAGTAGGCAGCGGCCATGTCGGTCAGATAGCCGTAGCGCGTCACGCTGTAGTCGGTGACGAGCTCGATGCGGACCTCGCTGCCCGACAGCACGACCCAGCCGTCGGTGCGGCCGAACGCGTTGCCCGCACCGTTCGAGATGAGGTTCCCCGAGACGGTGTACTGCAACGTGTCGTTCTCGTCGTAAACGCGCAGGAAGTCGTAGTTGGCTTCCGTGTTGAGCGTCGTGAAGTGAACGGCGACGTTGGAGGCGCCGGGCGACGAGTACGTGAACGTGTAGGTGGAGTTGTTCGCGTAGTTGTGCGGCGTCTGGCGTACGTAGTTCTCGTAGTGCCATTCCGGATCGCCGCCGCCGCCCGAGTCGACCGTCCAGTTCGCGACGATCGATCCGCTCGGATTCCCGCTGTAGCCGTGAATGAGCACGTTCCACGTGTCGGCGGCAGGATTCGTGAAGTCGACCGACTCGCTCGAGCCGCCGATGTACGGCGCCTTGAACTCGGCCTCGTCGTGCTGGCCCTGGTCGCCAGGCCAATTGATGGTGGCACGCTTCACGTAGAGATCGGCGTCGCCGCTACCCGTGATGCTCACGTTGAGCGACGTGGTCGACGCCGGCACCGGAATCGTGAACTCGGTGGTGTTGCCGGTCGAGACGGAGAACGGCGTGGAGACTCCGTTCGCGAGCTCGTCGGGACCACCGCCACCGCCGCCCGAGGTTTCCCATGTTGCGGTGATGGAACCGGTCGATGCCGAGTAGCCGTGCACGAGGACGTTCCACGTGTCGGAAGCCGGCGCCGGGAAGGTGACCGATTCGCTCGAGCCGCCGATGTACGGCGCCTTGAACTCGGCCTCGTCATGCTGGCCTTGGTCGCCGGGCCAGTTGATCGCCGCGCGCTTCACGTAGAGATCGGCGTCGCCCGAACCGGTCGTACTCACGACGAGGTTCGACGCATTGGCAGGCACCTCGATGATGAACGACGTCGTCGTACCGGTCGCCAGCGAGAACGACTCGGCGTTGCCGTTGGTGAGCTCGGTCGTGCCACCACCGCCGCCGCCACCGCCGATCGCGGCCGTGAGATCGATGCGACGCTTACTCGTGTCGCCCGTCACCGTGACGCCCGTCGACTGGTAAAGCGAGACGACGCCCGACTTGTCACCGTACAGGCTCGAGTTCGCCTCGAGGAGTTGGGCCGTCATGCCGGCCGCGGCCGGACACGCCGACGACGTACCGCCGAGCGGCGCCGTGCCGCCGCCACAGCTCGCGCAGATCACTTCCTCGGACGGCGCGTAGATGTCGAGGAACGACGCCGTGTCGGAGTAGCACGCGCGCTCGTTCACGAGACGATTCGAGTCGCTGCAGTACGCGGGCGGGAACGGCGAATACGACGCCCCGTTCTCGTCCCAGACCGAGCCGACCGAGATGACGTTGTTCGAGCACGCGGGCGAGCCCATCGAGTTCGTCCAGCCGTCGTTGCCCGAAGCCGCGAACACGAGAATGCCGGCCGAGACCGCGTTGCCTGCGGCCGTGTGAAGCGTCCCCGAGTTGCACGCGCTGTAGTGGCGCCCGCCACCGAGCGACATGCTGATCACGCGGATCGGCGCGCCGCCGCCCGCGCCGCTCTGGTTCGTGACGCACCAGTTGATCGCGTTGGCGATGACACTGTCGTAGGCGTTCGGGAACACGGTGTGGCAGTAGAGATCGACGTCGGGTGCGTAACGGCGTACGATCGACGCCGTGCCCGTTCCGTGGTAGCAATCGCCGTAGTTGCGCGAATGCACCGACGTGCCGGGATCGGAGAAGTTGACGCCCGCCGCGACGATGCCGTTCGGCAGCGAGGTCGAGCCGCCGAGCTCGGAGTGCAGCAGGTCGAAGTGCGAGTCGATCACCGCGACGCCGATGCCCGAGCCGTCGTTCCCGCTCGCGGCCGCGGCGGCCGAACCCGTAATCTGTCGTCCTTCGATCGTGAAGGGCACGTTGAGTCGGTCGTGCCAGACGAAGGCGACGTCGTCGCGCGCCGCGATGCGATCGAGCGTGTCACGATCGGAGATCTCGGCCACGACCGAGTATTGCAGCGTCAACAGGTCGAGGACTTCGAGCGTCGGCGACGTCGCGAGATCGAACGTTCGATCCAGCGCGTCGAGGAACTCGGCTTGCTTGCCGAGCACCGCGTCGGCCACTTGCTGCGCGCGATCGGCGCCGAAGGCGGTCTGCATCGTGACGTCGCTGTCGTCGGTCGCGATGTCGATCACGACGCGAAGCGCGGCGCCGTTGCCTCGCGTGACGTTCAGCTGTGACGCCAACTCGCGAAGCTCGGGATCGACCTTCCTCTCGGCGGCCTTCGAGAATCGGACACCGGCGTCGTCCCCGCGACGCGGTGCGGTCTCATCGAGTTGCTTGGCGATGCTCAATCCCGCGATCACGCCTCCGAGCGCCATGACGATCGCGGACTTCCTCAGGATACCTCGGGTCATACGTTCTTCCTCCTCAGGTGTGCACGCGCGGATCCTCCTTTGAATGGGATCTACGAGCTGAACGACGCTGAACCGCCCGGACCGCGCGTCTTGTTCGGTGTGGAGATCGCAGCGCCTCTGTATCGCGAACCGTGGGGGCCGTCAACGGGATTCGAGGGGCTGCGACGGGCCCCGGAACGCGCGACATGCGCGAGAGCCAAGGGGCCGAGAACGTTCGCGATCTTGGCCGCGGAGCAAAAAAATCGCAGGCTGGACGCTCCTGCCGACGAAGGTCGAGCGCCGCACGGGGCCCGGAGGAGGCGATGCGAGTTCGTGCTACGGGGTTGCGTGAGAGTCGTTGCGGGCGTTAAGATTCGGCAAGTGCGGCCAGGGGAAAGTCGCCGCGCTCGAACGACGGAGGGTCTCGCGACGACGAGATTCTTCGAAGACGCCGGAGGATCGCGCGCGGGGGAACGATCCGGCGAAGGGGATCGACGATGACACCGCTCCGTTGCTTCCGCTTCTTTCGCGCGATGCTGCCTCTCGGCTTGGTCGCATTCACATTCGCAGGCCCTGTCGCTGTTGCCCGTGCGAGCGACGACGCCGCACCGCCGCTGGGAACCGACGACGCCGCGCACCTCCTGCGCCGCGCCGGATTCGGCGGCAGCCCCGAGCAGGTAGCCTACGTGGCGTCGCTGTCGAGGCGTGAAGCCGTCGACCTTCTCGTCGACTACGACGCGATCCCGTTCGCGGGCGAGCCGTACCCCCACAATCCCGAAGACATCCGCGTCCTCGAGGACAAGCTCGCGAACGCGACGGATCTCGAAGACCAACGCCGCTACGCCAAAGTGCTCCGCCGCGTCAACGAGGTGCATCTCTCGGGCATTCGTCGGTGGTGGTTCCGCCGTATGGTCGCGACGCCCCGCCCGCTCGAGGAGCGCATGACGCTCTTTTGGCACGGCCACTTCGTGAGCGCGCATCCGAAGGTCGGGTGGATGCCGTTGTACTGGCAGAACCGGACGCTGCGGGAGCATGCCGTCGCGAACTTTCGCGATCTCGCCAAGGCCGTCTCGCGCGACCCGGCGATGATTCTCTACCTCGACATGGCCTCGAATGTCGTCGGGCACGCCAACGAGAACTTCGCGCGGGAACTGCTCGAACTCTTCTTGTTGGGGCCGGGCCACTACACCGAAGACGACGTTCAAGAGATCTCGCGCGTTTTCACGGGCTATCGATTGGACGACGATCGTCACTTCGTCTTCGATCCGAAGCTCCACGACGATGGCGAGAAGACGATCTTCGGCAAGACCGCGAACTTCGACGGCGACGCGCTGATCGATCTCATCTTCGAGCAGCCGGCTTGTGCGGTGTATCTCGCTCGTGCGTTGTACGAGGAGTTCGTGCTTCCCGATGCGCCCGACGATCGCGTTCAATGGCTCGCATCCGAGATCCGTCGCCTCGACTTCGACGTCAAAGAGACACTTCGCGTGCTGCTTTCGAGTGACGACTTCTTCGCGGACGAAGCACGCTTCTCTCGAGTGCGCTCGCCCATCGAGCTCATCGTCGGAGTCGTGCGGATGCTCGAGGTTGCCGAGGCGAACTCGACGGGACTCTACACGCTCGCGTGTGACATGGGGCAAGACGTCTTTCACGCGCCGACCGTCGCCGGTTGGGACGGGGATCGCGCGTGGATCACGTCGCAGACGCTGGCGCTTCGCTACAACTTCGCGCGCCACATCCTCGGCGATCAAGATCCTGAGGTGGCGCGGAACCGGCAACTGTCCGGGCGCCTCACGCGAGGGCGCGAGCAGTTCTCGATGATGGCCGACGTAATGACGACGCCGTCGCTCTCCGAAGTCCGGCACAACGCGCTATTGACGCGGCCATGGGATCCGTCCCCGATCCTCGAGCGCTACTCGCTGCGGTCGGCCGACGCGATCGTCGAGCACTTCGTCGATCGGCTGTTGCAGCAGCCACTTGCCGAAGGGCGCCTCGATCCAGTCATGGACATCTTCGCGGGCGCGACGTCGTTCGATCCCGAGAGCGCAGACTTGAAGGGTCGCGTGCGTGATCTCGTCGCGTTGCTGTTGAGCATGCCCGAATCGCAGATCATGTGACGTCGAGGCGGAGCCGACTCGCCGCCTTCCCGCTGACAGGAGACCGAACGTGAACGACCATCGCGTGACGACACGACGAGAATTCCTCGGCCGAGGGCTGACGCTCTTGAGCACGGGCCTCACCGTGCCGGCGTTCCTCAACCGATCGGCGTGGGCGCTGGCGAATCCGTCAGACGCGCCGCTCATCGCGCCACCGACGGGACGCGACGATCGAATCCTCGTCGTCATCCAGCTCGTGGGAGGCAACGACGGGCTCAATACGGTGATCCCGCACGAGAACGACAACTACTACAAGCGACGAGGGATCTACGCCATCCCGCGCGATACGGTGCTGCCGCTGTCGGGATCCGACGTTGCGCTTCATCCCGCGCTCGTGGGAGTTCGCAGGCTGTACGACGACGGTTTGGCCTCGATCATCCAGGGCGCGGGGTATCCGAATCCCGATCATTCGCACTTCGTGAGCGGGCGCGTTTGGGAGACGGCGGCTCCGTCGTTGACGATGCCGACCGGCTGGCTCGGCCGTTGGTTCGATGCCAACGACGCGCCCGTCGAGAGTGCGCTGGCCGTCGATCGGAAGACGCCGTTGTTGTTCAAGGGCGAGCGGTTCCGCGGCGGTTCGGTCGACGGTTCGCCGGAGGACGCGTGGTGCGGTTCGGACGATCCCGAGGTTCAGGAGGCGTTTCGTCGCTTGAACTCGCTCGGCGCGGGCGGACACGAGCTCGTTGAGGACGACTCGGCCGCGTCCTACGTGACGAGGATCGCCATGGACAGTCGCGTCACGACCGCGAAGGTGAGCGAAGCGCTCGAGAAGCCCGCGGCTTCAATCGACACGAGCGCGTTCGGCAAGAACGCGACGAAGTTCGCCTTTCGCCTCTCGACCGTGACGAAGCTCATCGCGGCCGGGATGCCGACGCGCGTCTACTTCGTGCCGGTTGGCGACTTCGACACGCACGCCGATCAGTTGCCCAAACACCAGCATCTGCTGCAGGTGTACGCCGACGGGGTGGAAGCGTTCGTGCGCTCGCTCGAACGTTTGAAGCTGCTCGATCGAGTCACGATTCTGACGTTCTCCGAGTTCGGCCGGCGCATCGCCGTCAACTCTTCGGGAGGGACCGATCACGGCGAAGCGCTGCCGATGTTCCTGTTCGGCTCGTCGCTGAATCGCGGGGTCCACGGCAGTCATCCCGACCTCGACGACCCCGACCTCGACAATCTTCACTACACGGTCGACTTCCGTCGGATCTACGCCAGCATCCTCCGCGACTGGCTCGACACCGATCCCTCGGCCATCATGAGCAGCCGCTACGGTGCTCCTCTCGATCTCTTCCGAAAGGCGGGCTCCGATGCGAAGTGATTCCCTCCTCGAATGGACGACGCGCGGCTGGATTCACGCACTCGCCCTCGTGCTGATGCTCGGTCTCGTCACGGCCTGTGGAAAGGGTGCGGACGACGATGCGGACGATGCCTTCAAGCACGCGGATCCCGCGACCACCGAGTCGATCGCCGTCGAGGAGGCGATCGCCCCGGAAGTCGAGCTTCGAAGGTTGGCCAAAGCCGAGCGCCGCGTCGAGCAAGGACGCGAGCTGTTCGAGAAGTACGAGGAGATGATGCGGCAAGTCGAACTCATGAAGCGTTCCGAGCATGATGCCGCGTCGACGGAGGGCGTCGCGAGTGCGCATCCTCTCGCCGGACCGAAGCTGCGCGCGTCGTCTTGGGACGAGCAGGAGTACCACAAGTTCCGCTCCGAAGTGACGCGCGTGTGGAACGCGATGCTCGAGAACTATCACGAGGCGAACGAGCTCGGAGGCGAGGGCTTCGATGCCGCGAACGAGGCGCTTGCCGATGCCTACTACTGCCGTTTCGCCGATTGCGCATCGTCGGGAAAGGTGGCAGCCGATACGTTCATGCGGCTTTGCTCGCGCTACGATACCGCCGGCCGATTCGAGGAGGCGCTGCACAAGGGCGGTACCGTGACGCTCGAGAGCGAACCGGCGGGAGCCGACGTCTACGTGTTCCGCTTCGAGCCGCGCGGCTATCGATTGTGGCCGGTGCCGTACGACGTCGAGCAGCGCGACGCGTCCGTCGTGCTCAAGATCGAGAACACCGCCGAAGACGTCGACCCCTACGAAGAGATGAAGGTCGCCGTATTCGACAAGCTCGGACCGTTCACCGCGAGCAACCTGCTCGGCAAGACGCCGATCGAGGACTGCGACCTTCCGACCGGATCGTACCTGTTCGTGTTCCGCGCTGAGGGTTGCGTCGACGTCCGGTATCCGGTGCTCCTCCGGCGCGACCAACTCGCCGCTACCGCAACCGTGCCGATGTACCCGGTCGATCGGCACCCGGGGCCGGACGAATGGATCCAGGTTCCAGCGGGCCGGAGCAGCTTCGGAGGCGACACGCTCGCGCTCGATGCATGGCCGCGTGAAGAGGTCGACGTCCACGAGTTCTTCATGTCGAAGTTCGAGGTCAGCGCCGAAGCGTACGTCGAGTTCTTGAACGACGCCTCGTCGATCGAGACCTTCCTCGCGGCTCGCGAGCGGGGCGAGCTCGCTCTCGTCCCTCGCCTCGACGACGAAACCATGCAGTCGGGGTGGCGTTTCGACGACGCCGCGCGGCGCTTCGAGATCGGCGACAAATGGCGTGACTGGCCCGTCCTCTCGGTCTCGTGGTCGGATGCGCAGGCCTACGCCGACTGGCGCAATCGCCGCGCGAAGGAGAACGGCGAGTCGTTCGAGTATCGCCTCCCCGACGAGATCGAGTGGGCGCGCGCCGCACGCGGATCCGACGGCCGCCCGTACCCCTGGGGTAAGGGCTTCCGCTGGACGTATTGCCTGGGCGCGCAGACGCAGCCCGTCGAGACCTATCCGGAAGCGCGAGGGACGTACCTCGTCGACGAGTCGGCCTTCGGCGTTCGCGACCTCGGCGGCAGCGCGCGCGAGTGGCTGCGCAGTCCGCTCGACGAAGAAGCCGGCGACCTTCGCGTGCTCCGCGGAGGCGCCTGGGGCTACGGCCGGCCGCGTTACTTCCGATCGGCGTATCGCGTCGGCGAGGATCCCGACTTCGTCAACGCGTTGTTCGGATTCCGTCTCGTTTGCGTCGAGCGGACGTCGTCCTGAGCGAATCAGGGATCGAGTGAGGCGCGGACCTTGCGGAATCTCGCGACGCGTTCTTGGCGCTCGCCAAGGACCGCCGCGACGGTTTCGAGATGCTCGTCGAACAACTGCCGCGCTTCTTCCGGCCGGCCGAGCTCGACCAGCGAGCACGCGCGCAGACAATGCGTGAGGGACGTGCGCCAGCTGTCCTCGGGAAGGGCCTTCTCGAGGATGGCGGCCGTCTCGGCGCGGAGGCGCTCGGCCTCTTCGTGAAGACCGCTCGACTCGACGAGCATGGCGAGGTTCCCGAGGATCATCGCGAGATCGCGATGGTCGGGGCCGAGGACTCGGCGCGCTACGGTGGCGGCTTCGCGAAGTTCG
>JAUIME010000956.1 GCA_030433195.1 bacterium | reverse complement strand
GGATGGTTCGTGTTCTCGACGTCCCCGCGACTGAGTCGCGCGATGCTCGCGGCGCGTAAAGACGCGAAGCTCCGCTGGAGGCTGCCGAGCGGCGCAAGCGGCGCCCTCGGCTACAACCATGGATTCCCCGAAGCGATCGCGAGCGTCTTCGATCTGCTCGCCGATCTGATCCATCGCAGCACGAGTGCACAGGATGCCGAATCGGAGACGCGAGCCCAAGTGCGCGCGGTGCGAGCGTGTGCGGATCTCGTTCGTTCGGTCGAAACCTGGGAGACCATCGTGCGCGACGTCGACGGGGCGCGCGAGACCCGCAATCGGGTGATCCTGCGCGGCGCATCGCCGACCGCGGATTCGTCCGAGAACGCGCAATCCGCGGCGCCGAGCGATCGCGAGAAGGAGTAGGGTGGGTCATGAATGATATCGAGCGCAGATACCGCGAGGGAATCGCTTCTTGGTCGGGGACCAGGCGAGTCGCACGATCGATCGGACTTCTTTGCGAGATCCATGAGATGCTGCTCCGTAAGGCCGAGCGAGAGAATCCGACGATGACAGACCGTCAACGCCGAGTTCTCGTCGCGCGCTCGATGTATCGAAACGACGAAGGAGCATCACGCCTCTTGGATCGCGTCGAGTCATGATCCAAGAGAGGCGGACAGCGATACCTGACGCGCTTCTCGATGCCGACCGAGCTGTCGGAGGCGGGTCGATCGAGGTCGGAGCGGCCGTGACCGGGATGAGGTATAGTGCGCGCGGATTCTTGACACTCCAGGAGACCGTATGACGATTCGTGCCGCCGTGATGCCCGGGCCGGGAAAGGCCGTCGAGATTCGCGAGTTCCCCGACCTCGAGCTCGAGCCGAACAGCGCCTCGATGCGCACGACGCTCGCCGACGTGTGCGGAACCGACGTGCACTTGCGCGCGGGCAAGCTCGCGGGCGTGCCGTATCCGATCATTCCCGGGCACGTGAGCGTGGGGACCATCGATACGGTGCGCGGTGAGCTCCGCGATATCGACGATCGGCCCGTACGGGAAGGCGATCTCGTGACGTTCTACGACGTCACCGAAACGTGCAACGAGTGTCATGCATGTCTGGTCGCGAAGGCGGCGACGCGGTGTCCGTCGCGCAAGGTCTACGGCATCACGTACGGCGTCGAAGACGGCATGCTCGGCGGGTTCAGCGAGACGCTGTATCTGCGGCCGGGCGTGCGGGTGCTGCCGCTCGAGGGCGTCGATGCGAAGACGGCCGTCGCGGCGGGGTGCGGGTTGCCAACGGCGTATCACTCGGTCGAGCGTGCGGGCATCGAGCCCGGCGACACGGTCCTCGTGCAGGGCTGCGGGCCGGTCGGGATCCAAGCCGTCGCGATCGCCAAATCGTTCGGAGCCGAACGCGTGTTCGTGACGGGTGCGCCGGCCGCGCGCTTGCAGATCGCGGCGCAGTTCGGGGCCGACGAAACGTTCGACATCACGAAGACGAGCGTCGACGAGCGCGCCGAGCGGATCGCCGAGCTCACGCATGGTCGCGGTGTCGATCGCGTGATCGAAGTTGCCGGGCACACGTCGGCGATTCCCGAGGCGTTTCGCCTCGTGCGCGAGAGCGGCGTGGTCGTCGTTGCCGGGC
>JAUIME010000189.1 GCA_030433195.1 bacterium | reverse complement strand
GGCACACCCTGAGCCTGCAGTGGCTCGCGGCCAAGGGCGCCACGCTCCTCGGCCGCATCACCCGGGTAGACGGCATGACGCTCTCGCTCGATGACTCCGTGGCGTCCTGCGTGCGCTTCGGGGACGAACGCATGGCGCGGGACGTGTCGAAAGGCGTCGAGGATGCGGACGTCGCGGATCCCGCGCGGGACCAGCTGTTCGTCCACCATGCGATCGCGATCGGACAGCGAGGACATCGGGTTCAAACCTCCCGAAGATCCTTCAGCTGGATCTCGATCTCGTTGCGCCCGTTCCATTGACTCTTGCGCACTTGGTAGACGGCGTCGACCCGGCTCGAGTCGTGGAGGCGTTCGATCCACTCTTCGCCGAGGTGGAATCCGATCGCGCGGAAAGAGGCCTCGCCGTCGTTGAGCCAAAGCTGCAAGTGTTGGTTCTTGCGTCCCATGAGGCGCGGCGGTCCGGCGACGCGTACGTTGCGCGCCAAGAACACGGGGGCCGGGTTCTGCTCGCCGTGGGGTGCCAGGCGTCCGAGGTCGTCGAGGATCTCGGGGCGGATCGCACGCAGCGGAAGCTCGCGGTCGATGCGCAACGACGGCACGAAGTCACGGCCCGAGTTGAGTCGGCTGGTGGCGGCTTCGAACGCGGCGACGAACTCTTCGAAACGCGAACGCGGCACTTCGAGGCCCGCCGCGAAGGCATGACCCCCGAACGTCGTCAGCGGATCGGACGCACTCCGGATCGCTTCGAGCACGTTGAAGCCGCGCACCGACCGGGCCGACCCTCGTCCCTCTTCGCCCTCGAACGAGAAGAGGATCGTCGGTCGGTGGAACTCTCCCGCGAGCTTCGCGGCCACGATCCCGAGCACGCCACGGTGCCAGCCGTCGTTCGCGAGCACGATCGTGCGTCGATCGGGCAGGGATTCGTCGTTCGCGAGACGAGAGCGGCATTCGTCGAAGATCTCGCGCTCGATCTGCTGGCGGCGCGTATTCGTGCGATCGATTTCGACGGCGGACGTACGCGCGCGCTCGGACGACGTCTCGAGCAAGAGCTCGAGCGCGAACGGAGCATCGCCGAGGCGTCCGGCGGCGTTGAGACGCGGACCGATCCGAAAGCCGATGTCCCAAGGCGCGACGTTGTCGGCGGAGACTTTCGAGACCCGCAGCAACTCGCGGATTCCCGGCAGTTCCGTTCTGGACAGCGCCGCGAGACCGTACTTCGCGAGAATCCGGTTCTCACCGACGAGCGGGACGACGTCCGAGATCGTGCCGAGTGCGGTAAGCGCGAGAGCGTTGAGGAGAAACTCGCGGAACTCGGGGGACTGTCGGCGCTGCGGAGTGAAATGACGCGAGATCGCGGACACGAGCTTGAACGCGACACCGACGCCCGCGAGGAGCTTGAAGGGATACGGGCAATCGACCCGCTTCGGATTGACGACCGCGCACGCGGGCGGGAGGTCGCCTTCGTTTTCGTGATGGTCGGTGACGACGACGTCGACTCCGTGCCGAGCGAGTTCGGTGATCTCGGGCCCCGCGCCGGTTCCGTTGTCGATCGAAATCACGAGGCCGATGCCTCGTGCGACGATCTCACGGACCGCACCGGCGTTCATGCTGTAGCCTTCGGTCAAGCGATTCGGGATGTACGCTTGCACGTCGACATCCTGAAGCCGGAAGAAGTGCATGAGCAACGCGGTGCCACTGACTCCGTCGACGTCGTAGTCGCCGTAGATGAGAACGCGCTCGCCATCGCGGATCGCACGGCGGACGCGCTCGACCGCGCGATCCATGTCGGCGATGCCGTAGGGATCGAGAAGATCGTCGAGCTTGGGTCGGAGGAAGGCGCGCGCCGCGTCTTCGTTGTCGAAACCGCGCGCGACGAGCAGGTCGGCGAGTACGTCCGAGATGCCGAGGCTTCGTAGGAGCGGCTCGCTCACGCTCGGGTCGGAAGGGATCACGTCCCATTTCATGGCGCGCTTGCTCGTCGAAGACGGAGGGGAGGGTCGCATGTCGGGTAGTTCGGTTTTTAGCAAAGGCGTCGTACAGCGTCCACTCGGCGGACGTTGCTTCACGTCGTGATTCGCCGCGTCGAAGAGGCGAAGGACAGAGCGAGCGGCGGGATCTCGAAACGGGACCGAACTTCGCTGGACTGCTAGAATGGCGGCCATGGCGACTTCGGATTTCTTGCACCTCGTGATCGGAACCGCGGGTCATATCGACCACGGAAAGTCGGCGCTCGTCGAGCGGCTCACGGGGCACCATCCCGACACGCTCAAGGAAGAGCAGAACCGCGGCCTCACGATCAATCTCGGGTACGCCACGTTCGCGTTGGCGGACGGGCGCAAGGTCGGCATCATCGACGTGCCCGGGCACGAGCGGTTCATCAAGAACATGGTCGCCGGCGCGAGCGGGATCCAGTTCGTCGTCTTCGTCATCGCTTCGGACGACGGCGTCATGCCGCAGAGTCGCGAGCACCTCGACATCCTCGAGATTCTGGGGGTTCGGCGCGGGGTCGTCGCGCTGACGAAGGTCGACACCGTCGACGAAGAGATGGTCGAGCTCGCGAGCGAGGAAATCCGCGACTTCGTCGCCGGTAGTTTTCTCGCGGACTCGCCGATTCTCCCGGTATCGTCGATCACGGGTCAGGGCTTCGACGCGCTACGAGCTTCGATCGAGGAGGCGCTCGCCGACGTCCATGTCGACGTGCGGGAGCAACCGTTTCGCATGCCGGTGCAGCGCGTGTTCTCGGCGTCGGGTCACGGCACCGTGGTCACGGGCGTTCCGGTGGCGGGCAGTGTTCGCGTGGGTGAGAGCGTGGAGATCCTGCCGGAAGGCATGGTTTCGCGCGTGCGTGGCGTGCAAGCGTACGGGGATTCGATCGACGTCGCGAGCGCCGGCCATCGCGCCGCGCTGAACCTCGCGGACGTCGATTACCACGCGATCGCGCGCGGGATCGTCGCGGCCGAGCCGGGGATGTACACCGCATCCGATTCGATCGAGGCGCGGTTCGAGCACCTGGCGAGCCAGACGAAGCCGTTGAAGCACCTCGCGCCGATTCGCTTTCACGTGGGGACCGCCGAGACCGTGGGTCGCGTATCGCTTCTCGATCGCAAGGTGCTCGAGCCGGGCGAGAGCGCCTTCGTGCAGCTGTTCCTGCAAGACCCGGTTCCGACGGCCGAGGGGGACCGCTTCATCTTGCGGTCGATCTCGCCGATGCACACGCTCGGGGGCGGGCTCGTGATCGGGACGGCGGACGGTCGTCATCGACGTTTCCGCGAGTGGACGATCGAGCATCTCGAGCGCAAGGAGCGGGCGATCCAGGACGATCGCGATGCGTACCTTGCCGAAGTCGTCTTCGGTCACGCGCGTCATCCGCGTCCCGTCGCCGAGCTCGCTCCGTTCGTCCATCGCCGAGTCGGCGAGATCACGGCCGCTCTGGCCGAGCTCGAGTCGCGTGGCGTCGTCGTCGGACTCTGGGGCGGCCGGGCGTATCTCCACCGCAAGATTCTCGAGCAGATCGAGGCTGAGATTTCGGCCGCGATTCGCGAGATCCACGAAGCGCATCCGCAGAGCCTGTTCGTTCCGCTTCGCGAAGTGATCGCGCGGATGCAGCTCGACGCGAAGTTCCTCGACGAGGTGATCCGCATCTTGTCCGAGGGCAGCTCGCTTCGAAGGGGACCCGACGGGCGCGTGGGTCTGGCGGAATTCGCTCCGTCGCTGACCCCGAAACAACGCGAGGCGAAGGATCGCATCGAAGCATTGTTTCGCGATCGCGGGATCGCGCCGCCGCGGCGGGACGAGGTCGCGACCGAGGTTTCGAGCAGCAAGGACGAGGCCGGTCGGCTGCTCGATCTGCTGCACGACGAAGGCAGCCTCGTCCGATTGAAGGATGATCGCATCTTCCACCGCGAAGCACTCGACGGGGCGCGCGATACGTTGACCGCGGCGCTCGAGGAGCGCGAGAAGCTCACCGCGGCAGAGATCAAAGAATACCTCGACACGTCGAGAAAGAACCTCATCCCGCTGCTCGAGCATTTCGACCAAGCGGGAGTCACGGTCCGGAATGGTGATTATCGAAGCTTGGCTTCGAAAGGAGTCGGCACGTGACGCGTCCGACGAACCCGATGGGGACTACGAGTAAGAACTCCGTGAGCGTGTGGACACTCGGCAGGACCGCGCTGGTCCTTGCGGCCGCGATGCTCTTCGTCGCGGGCTGCCGCCGGCCGGTCGACGATGTCTTCGAAGAGATGAATACCCTCGAGGCCGAGATCGGTGACGAGACGCAGCGCTTCGCATCGACGGTGCGCACCCTTTCCAGTCACTGGGAAGTGGGCGAGCTCGACGACGAGGCGACGCGGCTCAAGGAGGAGTACAAGGACCTGATTCGGCGTCGATACGAAATCCAGAGGGGCAACGACTCCGAGGAGCGTCCGCGTCACGAAACGCTGAGCCTTGCGCAAGCGTTCCTGAAGGAGTCGAACAACTTCCTCGAGAACGTCAAGCAGCGTCGACGTCGTGTCGAGACGATGAAAGAGATGACCGACGAGAGCGCGATGCGATGGGGCGAGATCACGTCGCGTGCGCAGGCGATCGCGGAGTACATCGAAACGGTCCGCGACGAGAAGGAGCGGCGCATCCTCGAATCGAAGCTGCTCGCGATCCAAAAGCAGATCGAAGACTCGCGGTTCTATCTCCAATCGGGGATGCAGCAGCTCGGGGAGGAAGGCGAAGTGGTCGCGCGGAAGATCTTCGACGGCGGGATGAACACGCTCGACCAGGTCGACGTGACTCTCACGGCATTCGTGGAAGAGGTTCGCGAAGCGATGTTGCGCGACCAGACCCTGGACGGCGAGTCGACGGGCGGCGAGGCCGGGGGTGGCGGATCGGGGTGAGCCGCCCGCGCGAGTGGAGGCGTCGCGCCCAGGAACTCGTCTTCGGCGAGGCCAGAGCTTGTCCGGCGCTGTGCGTCCGGGTCAGGGAAACGGCTGGCGCTTCGCCGCATAGCTGTCGCGCACGTCCACGAGGATCAATCGCAGGAACAGCGACAAGCACCCGGCCGCGACACCGATCACCGAGGCGATCACGAGCAGCCAGACGGGGTCCTTCGCGCGCGGGAACGGCGTGGGCTCGCTGAGGATCTCGAGCGGGGCCGCGTCGGCCGAGGGCGCCATCTTGAGACGCGTGCGAAGTCCCGCGAGCTGCGTCTCGAGCTGGTCGAGCAGATCGACTTCGACGGCGACCTGCTGCCGTAGCGAGCGCATGCGATCGCGGATCGACGAGAGGTCCGCATCCGGGGCAATGGCTTCGGGTTCGTTCGAGACGCGCGCGTCGCGGAAGCCGCGCCGCAGCGTCGGAATCCAATCGTCGCGTGCGAGGAGTGCCTCGAGCGGTTGATCGAGGCCGTCGGGCAGCGCGTTGACGGCGAGGTCGCGGATATCGTCGCGCTTGGACTGCACGACGATCTCTTGGGCGTCGCGTTGCTCGCGCACTTCGTCGTACTTGCGCTCGAGGAACCCGTCGAGGCGTCGATGACGCTTCTGCAGCTCGGCGCCAAGGAACGACAGGACGGCGGCCGGAAGCTCGGGATCGACCGTCCACAGCGTCGTTTCGACGAGGACGCGATCGGCCGCATCGCGACGAAGCCCGCGGACGCGGACCTGATTCGCGAGCCGGCGGCTCAGTCGCATGATGCGGGTTTCGTCGAGTTCGCGTGCGCGGGGCTCGACCGCTTCGAGGGCGGTGCGCATCCGCTCGGGCGACCGGAAGAACACCCGGAGCGGCTGAACCTCGAGCTCGATGGGGACGAGCGAGGGATCGACGCGCGGGTCGAAGTCGAGCGACGATTGGGGGCGCGGCATCGACACGACGAGGCGAGCCTCGTAGCGATCCGGTCCGCTTTCGGCGGACCAATACGTGATCGCGGCCGCGGCGAAGAACGGCACGAGGAAGGTCCACGAGAAGAAGATCTCGGGGCGCAACCAACGGCCGCGCGGTGGCGGTGTCGAGATCGGATGGCGCATGTTGCGCGCGACGACGGCTCTTGATTCCAAGACGGTCTCGAAAGCTCAGGCGGGTCCGGTTATCCCGCGGGGCGGCTTCGGCGATTCCGCGCCGATTCTAACGGGATCCTCTCGGGGTGTCCAGATTGCGGCGCGAGGTGCGGCGAAGGCCCGGACGCGAGACGGGATCTTCCATCGGGGAGCGCCGCTCTTCCAACGCCTCGAAAGGCTCGGATCGGCTCGCCACGAGATCGAAATAGAGTCCCTCGGCGACGCCGGGCGAATCGAAATCGGTCGCGAACAACGCGCGTGCTTCCGTTTTCGTGAGTTCCCCGGCGAAAAGCGACGCGTACAGCTCGTCCCCGAGGAGGTGTCCGAGCGCGCCCGTGACGCTGCGGCGCATGGCGGTCGGGAGCTTGTACAAGCGGCCCGGCCGTCGAGCGGGAAGTCGCGCCGCGGTGACCTCGTGCTCGTGACGCTTGTGCGTGAGGAAGTGCCGCGCAACCGCAAGCCGGCGCGCGTCGTCGGGGCCCAGCGGATGCCCGCGAAGGCGCGATTCGAGCGTGCGGTAGTGGGATTCGCGTCGCGCGGCGCGCTTGTGATTGACGATCTTCGAGCCGAAGAACCCGAGGGCTTCCCGCAGGATCTCGGCGTAGAACGCGTCGCGGGGCGTCGGCGCGGGCCGCGAGCGCAGCGTGACTTGGTCGTGCACGAAGCGCGCCGCTTCCTCGGCCGCGCGGTTCAGCGACAGGTTCGTGAGGTAGATGATGCGGGCTTCGGGAATGTAGAGGCTCTTCGCCGTGCCGATCGCGGCGATGAGTTCGGCCATACGGTCTTCGTCGAGTCCGAATCGATCCTGGACCACCTCGAGGCAGTCGAGATCGTGCGGAAGGTGGACCGTGAAGTCGTCGAACATGCTCGCGTCGACTTCGAGGAATTCGGCGATGATCTCGACGAGCTGGTGCACTTGCTCGCTGACGTCGAGCGAGTTGGAGCTCTCGTCCCACCAGTCTTCGTCGTCTTGCGCGAGCTCTTCCTGCCGCTCGGCCCAGTTGCGATACGATTGGTACACGACGAGAGGCGTACAGTTCATGAGACAGAACTGATCGTCCGCAAGGCGGACGAGGCCGGCCTCTTGCTCGCCGCGTTCGGCGAGGTTCCAGTAGACCGTCTCGTTGTTTTGGTAGACGATCGTGCGGAGCGGAGCGGGGCCGTCGATCATGAGGTCGACCGCCGCGGGCAGGTGATCGGGCGCGATGTGGAGCTCACCCGCGAATACGTACAGGAGTTCGTCCGGGTGCGTGCGGCGGCGTTCGACGATGCGCTCGGCGGCGTACACGTCGCGAATGTCGAGCGGCACGTAGTCCGAGAAATCGCGGCAGTCGAGCGCGAACAGCGGGATGCCGTTCGCCAGCGCGAAATAGACGAGGTTGCGGTAGTTCTTCCAGTCGAAGCCCCACGCCGACTCGTAGCGAACGGCTTCGAGGAATTCGTCCTCGGTGATCTCCATGCGCTGGAAGCGATCGAGCCAGATCTGATCCCCCGCGCAGAACATCTCGAGCGCGAGGCAGACGGGTCGGCCGCGGCCCACGAGCTCTCGCAGGATCTTGATCGGGGAGAGTTGCGCCCGCTTGAGAGTGTGGAAATCGCCGTGATAGACGATGTCGCTGACTTCCACACGATCGAGCAGATCGGTACGCGAGACGGCTTCGATCGGGCCTTCGAAGTGTTTGTTGTACGAGCCCGCGTACTCGAGGAGATTCGGGCAATCGCCGTAGAGGGAGTCGTAGATCTCGCGCTTCAGGTCTCCTACGAGACGGCGCTGGATCTGGATGAGCTCTTCCCGTGGGGTCATGAAACGGCGTGCCTCGAAGCGAATCCGGCGGGATTCCGGGCGCGCGCTTGCCCGGGAACCGCGTTGGATTATCGGCAGGGAGGACGCCGACTTGAGGCGGTGGAAGGCGCGGGGGCACAGTGCGACATCGGGTCGCGGGGGGGGGGGCATGCCGCCTGAGTGCGGCGGGACGAGCACGAGCGCGAGGCAGCGCGGCTCGGGACAGAAAAACGCCCCCGACGCGTCGGCGCCGGGGGCGGGGTGGTTCGATCGATCGAAGACGCGCGTCGGATCAGCGCACGCAGCGGAAGCCCTGCGTGGGCTGCGTGTCGTCACGCGGCGCTGCCAGCTGGTTCGGGGACAGCGCGGAATTCTCGTCGTTGTCCTTGTACGAGCCGCCCTTGAGCAGGAAGGCCTTCTGCGTCTTGTCGAACGGCTCTTTCAGCCATTCCCAGACGTTGCCGGCCATGTCCATCACGCCGAACGGGCTCGCGCCGCTCGGGAACGATCCTACCGGCATGGTGTCATCCGAGTCGAAGTTGCACTTCGACTTGTCGAACGAGTCGCCCCACGGGTAGAGGTTCGCGTCGTTGCCGCGGGCCGCGGCCTCCCACTCGGAGCGGCGCGGGAGTCGCCAGCCGTTCGCTTCGGCGTAGGCCTTGGCGTCGTAGTAGCTCACGTTGACGACCGGGTGGTTCTCCTGGCCCTTCGGGTACCACCCGTTCTTCCACGTGCCCTTGTCGGTGAAGTGCTCTTTCGGGGTGTGTTCCGCGCGCTTGTCGGCCGGAAGCTCCGGAAGGCCTGCGGCCACATCGACCTTGATGTCGATCGACTT
>JAUIME010000188.1 GCA_030433195.1 bacterium | reverse complement strand
AGCGACTCGACGCTTCCTGAGAACCAGAGCGCACCGTCCGGGCCGACGATCTCGACCTCGCACGACGCCCCCTGCTCTCGGAGCAAATCACGCTCGTCGGGCGTCATCTCCCCGAAACGCCGCGTCGACATCTCCACTCCGCCGAAATGCGCTCGGCTCGCCCGAACGATCTCGACCGACCTCCGTCGATCGGAGTCGCCCGATTCGATGCGAAGCGGAGCCGCGTCGGAAGGAGCCCACCGCACGTTCCCGATGCGGAACGTCATCCGGTGATCTGCGCCGGGCCGGATTCCCCGCACCATGAACTCGCCGTTCGAGTCTCGATCGAAGCACGTCGATGCGCCGCCGTGTTCCATGTCGGTCAAGCAGAGGGTGTCGGGTCGGTCGGATTCGGGACCCGTGGCCGTGACCACGAGGAGCGAACTCGGTTCGAGCTCCAGCGGCATCTCGAGTCTGGCATCCGAGGCGATCTCGACTGGAATGCGCTTCGGCTCGTACAGACCATGCCGCACGTCGATTTCGTATCGTCCGGTCGGCAGGCCGCCGCGGACGTGGATCCCGGGCTCGACTTCTGCAAAGCTCATCACGCGATCGTCGATCCGCAGACGAACCACAGCGCCGACGACAGGTCGCCCCTCGGAGAGCAGCTCCACGTGACACCTGCCCATCGCCTCGGATCGCTTCACGAGAATCCGATCGTTTTCTCCCGCCGTCGAGACGCGGGTTCCCGAGCAGTCGGCGCGCCAGTCGGTCACGACCAAGTCCCACTCGCCGGACGGAAGCTCGTCGATGCGATACCTGCCTTCGGCGTCCGTCACCGTTCGACCGAGCACCGGCGGCACCGATGATTTCATCGAGAACTCGGGATCGCGAAGCTCGACCGGACCCACGTACGGATCTCCCTCGCTCCCGTCTTCGGCAATCCACGCGATCCGGCCCGTGAGCACATGCCCGCGATCGAGAGGCACCTCGACCGGATCGGGATCGCCTTCGGACGGTGGCGGAACCATGACCACGGCATGACCGAGAGCGCGAACGATCGTCGGGCAATCGTTGACCGGGAACGGCGCCAAACCCTCGGGGTCCGTCCGAATCTCGGCTCGCTCGCGGGCCTCGTCGAGGTGTTTCCAAGTAAGAACCGAAGCTCCCTCGAGCGGTCGTCCTTCCGCGTCCAGCACGCGCATGCGTCGCGGCTCGTGCTCGGAACGCGCGAGCACGATCGTGCCGAGGTCGACGACCGTCTTGGGCGGATCCGCCGCGAACACGAAGTCCACGACCTTGCCGCCCGAAGTCTCGAAGACGTACTCGACACTCTCGTCACTCGAGACCGGGAGACACTCGAACACGACGATCCCGTCGTCGTCGGCCTTCGCCTTCGGCTTTGGCGACTCGGGATCGTCGCACCTCGGCAGGAAGCTCGGATGGCTCTTCGTGCGAGCCGTCACCTCGATGCCGCTCGCCGGCGCGCCGTCTCGATAGACGAACTCTCCGACGACTCGTCGCGCAGGAGGAACGGGAATCCGTACCGCGACGTGATCGCGTTCGCGAGAGGCCTCGATCTTGCGAGCCCCGACTCCGTGCGACTCGGACCACGCGAACAAGGAATACTCGAGCGGCAGCAGCCTCTCGAGCGACGGCACGACCGCCCACTCTCGCTCGGGATCGACCCGACCATAGGAGCCGGTCGCTCCCACCGCCGGCGCAGCCAGCCGAGCCATTCCGAAGGCGTCCGTCGTGGCTCGCACTTGACGGGCGGTTCCGAAGAGGTCCTCCAGGTCGTCGATCTGCGAGAAACCGTTCGCGAAGAGCGAGACCTCGGCATTCGATACCGGGTCGCCCCGATCGTCCACGACCTCGACGTCGATGTACGCCTTGCGCGTGAGCCAAACGTGTTGTTTCCAAGGCGAAAGACGTCCGTCGCCGGGCCACGGCGCGGTGACCTCGAACGACGTCGGTGCATACCCCTCGGCGACGATCCTCATCGCCGAAGCGCCGCCCGCCGATGCGAGCATGCGAAGCATCGTGGCGCGAGACGGAAGCCCGAGGATCTCGTAGGTCGCATTGCTCGAGATCGGCGCAGATCGATGAAGTCTCACCGTCCCGAGCAACCCCGCCCAGTGCACGGTTCCGGAGCGAATCGCGCGGCCCTCGGAATCCCGGACCGCTCCGAACAACGTGCTGGCGCCCTCGAGCACGAGGCGTGCGTCCTTACCCGTCGGGATGTCCGCGGCGAGGCTCGGGGACCATTCGGTATCCCCCTCGAAGACGACGTCGTACGTTCCGGGGCGCAGCGGGATCTCGAAGCGCCCTTCCTCGTCCGCGATCGCGAACGGGTCGTCGGGCGTGACCTCGCGCGGAAGTGGACGTGCCGTGGAGACCGCCCCGATGCGCACGCCAGCGACTCCCGCCCCGGTCGATGCATCGACGACCCGACCGCGAATCGCCTCCGTCGCTTCGTCGTCGACCGGAGGAGCGAGCTGCGGCATGCCGCCGTCACGCGCCGCGAGCGGCGTTTCGACGACGGCCATCTTCGCGACCGTCGGCCCTTCGTCCGCGTGACTCGGTTTCGACCCGCCCGACCACAGGAACACGCCGGCGCCGACCAATGCAACGACCGCGACCCCCGCCGCGACGAGGATCCCGGTGCCCGACGTCGCGACCGGAACCGGCGCCGGACGAGCCAAGCAAACAGGGATCAACGCGGCACACCACGTGTCGCGATCGTTGAACTGCCGATCGAGACGCTTCCTCATCTTCTCGAGAGCCTCGTCGTGCCGTTGCTTCACGTCCTTGGGGGTGGTCTTCAGCTCGGCCGCAATCGCCCTCGGCTTCATGCTTCGGAAGTACCAGCGCGTGATCACGGCCTTCAGCTTCGGAGGGAGCGCCTCGATCGCGGGAGTAATCGCCAAGACGACGGAGTCGTTCTCCATCGACTCCAAGACGTCCGGCAGCGCTTCCGACTTCGCTGCCGCCTTCTCGCGCGCCAGCAAGCGCTCGTCGGAGCGATTGTCCTGCCAGAAGACGCGGAGAATCGTCGTCCGAAGAAACGCATGGACAACATGGCGAGTTCGGTTCTCGGGAGGGCGTTGGATCGCTTTGAGGTAGGCGGCCTGGACGAGATCGTCCGCCTTGTTCGGATCCCTGACGAGCGCGAGCGCGAGCGCGCGCATGAAGCTCGAATACTGCAGGATGTCCTGCCGGAAATCCCCTTCGTCGTAGGCCAATGCACCCACCCCGCTTCATCGACGCGCGACCCGGACCCGGAGATTCGGAGCACCGATGCCGCGGCGCCCCACTCCGACGCCCTTCGATCCGCACATCTCCCTGAGTCGTGTCCACGAACCAAGATACCGCGGATGGCAAATCGAAGGGGGGAAAAATGGCTCGCCGAACTGAAAGGAAGGCCAGGAAACATCTTGCCCGTTTCGAAAAAACCGATTTTTGTCAGTTACCGCGGCTCGATATCGGCTCGACGGGCCGACGCATCCACGCCGCGACCGCCGTTCGTACCCGCTCGGGAGCTTCGCGATGAACGAAGTGTCCGACGCCGGGAATCGTCACGATCGTGAGCTCGTGGGCGATCCACTCCCACGTTCCGTTCAGTCCCGCCGCCAGCAGGTACGGGTCGTCGAGGCCGTGAATCACCAAGACCGGCACGCTGACGGTGGCACCGCCCGAGGCGGGCGCAGACGTCCCCGACGCATTCGCACGGCCCTTTCCGTCCGACGACGGCTTCGGAAGGCGCGGGTAGTTCGCACGATAGAAGTGCAGCATCGCCTCGAAGTCCGATCGTTCGAACGCCTCGACGTAGCGGCGCCGCGCGTCGGGTTCCCGCACCCAACTCGCGAGCCCCACGGCCGTGAGAGATTCGTGCGCATCGGGCGCTTGGAAACGGCGCGCGTAATCACTGTTCGCACGCTGCTCGGTGTCGCCCGAGAGCTCGCGCGCGAGTCCGTTCGGGTGCGGCACGTTCATGATCACGAGACGCTCGACAATCTCGGGCTTCGTCATCGCCACGCTCCACGCGATCGCGCCGCCCCAATCGTGTCCGACGATCGTCGCGCGCTCGGCCCCGAAGTGCCGGACGACAGCGGCGACGTCTTCGACGAGTCGCGGCATCGCGTACGACGCGACACCCGCAGGCTGTCCGCTGCGATTGTAGCCGCGCAGGTCGATCGCCACGACGTGATGGTCGCGCGCGAGCTCCGGCATCAGATCACGCCACGTGTACCAGTAGTCCGGGAAGCCGTGAAGCATGACGACGAGCGGTCCCGCGCCGAGAGACACCGCGTGGATCGGCACGCCGTCCGCGTCGACGGTCTCGTGCTTCGCGTCGTCGAGTGTGAGCGGGACGCGACGCGGTGAATCCGCCGCGAGCACCGTCGGAGCCGCGGCCGCAACGGCGACCGCGATCCCGACGAGCACCCGACCGAGACCCCACAGCCCCTGCGCGCGCATCATCGTTCCTCTCCTTCGTACGCCTTCGCCTCGCGTCCGGGGATCTTCATCGCGTCCGGCGCGAAGCGACCGCCGATGCTGAGCCCGCCCGAAAGCGGCTGGTAGAGCTCGATCGCGATCTGCGAGATCGGAAGCGGTACGCCTTCGAACGCCCCTTGCCCGTCGGTGTACGTGATCGACGCGACCGCGAGAATCGGTCCGTCGTAGTCGGGATCGACGCCACGCAAAGGCTTGCGGCGACCTTCCTCGCCATCACCCGGGAAGAAGCGGTTCATGAGCGCCTGATGCAGGTCGCTGTAGTACCAGCGCAAGCACGCCTCGCGGTTCTCGAACCACGCGAAGATCACGTTCTTGCCGCTCCCCGTGTTCGCGGTCTCCACCCCGAGACAACCCTCGACGCGCTTCAGAGCGCCGACGAGGTCGGGGAAGCCCGAGCGGTTGTCGTCCTCCTCTTGCACGACGGGACCGCCCGCCGCCGGACGCACCGCCCCGGGCGTCAGCACCATCACCACGGCGACCAGCGCCACACCGAGCCCGATTCCTCGCATCGACCGCCCTGCGGCCGCAATCCCCTCGCTTCGCATGCTCATCTCGATTCCTCCTGGGACGTCGTATTGCACCGTGCGCCCGTGCAGGCGCGCCGTCGTCCGGCACCTCGCACGACGCGAGGCGAACGCGGTTCACGAGGGACGGGGCGCGAGCGGCGAGGAGATCTCACGCGGAATCGCGAACAAAATCGCGCTCGATTCGCTGATGCGTGTCAGTCGCGCTCGGTGCGAAGCGATTCGAGACGCTCGGCGAGATCGGGCTGCTCCGGATCGAGCTCGAGCGCGCGCGCGAACGCGGCAGCCGCATCGTCACGACGATCGACTTCGAGCAGCAGGTCGCCGAGCTCGCGATGATACGGCGCATGATCGGGATCCGCGTGAATCGCCTTGCGATACGCGACGATCGCACGTTGTGGATCTCTCGCAAGACGGTGGGCGCGGGCGAGGCCGGCGCGCAAATCGGCTCGCCGATCCTCCATCCGCACGAGCCGACCGTACGCCGCGATCGCTCGCTGCGCCTCACCGACCTCGACCGCCGCACGCGCGACGACGTGCAGCGCGCCGAAATCGAGCTCGATGTCTTCGGAAGCGGGCCAAACCGCGAGGGCATCCGCGGCGCGGCCGTCTCGAAGCGCCAACTCGGACTCGAGGCGACGCGCCCCGATGGATCCGGGAGCGACCGACCGCCAGTCTCGCGCGAGCCGTTCGGCTTCGTCGAATCGCTCGGTCCGAACGAGGATTCGCGTCAATGCCTCGCGCGCCTCCTCGTACCCGGGCGCGAGATCGATCGCGTCGCCAAGACGCCGGATCGCGTCGTCCGTCTCCCCGAGCCCCTCGTGCGCGAGTCCCACGAAGTACGCGATCATCGGGTAGCGCGACTCGTCCCCCTCGGCCTCACGCAACCGCTCGAGGCCTTCCGCGTACTCGCCACGAGAAACCAGCGCGACGCCGAGCCCCATGCACGCGAGCGGACTCGTCGGGTCGGCTTCGTACGCGCGCTTCTCCATCTCGAACGCGAGCTCGAAACGCTCGGGACTCGGGAGCGTCTCGCCGCGATAGTACGCATAGCCTTTGAGCACGTACCCGCCAGGCTCGGCGGGAGCGAGCGCGATCGCGCGATCGGCCTCCACGAGCGCTTCTTCGTAGCGCCCGAGCCCCGTCAAGACGTACGCGCGCTCCTTGCTGCGCTGTCGCTCGTCCGTGATGCGATCCGTCCATCGCAGCGCGGCCTCGAATTCGCCGCGCTGCTGGTAGAGCCGGCTCACCCAGTTCGCGACCTCGTCGGGGGCGCCGGACTCGTCGGCGGTCCGCTCGAACGTACGCTCGGCGCGCGTCGACTCGCCGCTCTCGAGGTACGCCCGACCGAGCAACAACCCGGGCTCGAGCGCCTCGGTCCACAGCGCGCGCGCGTACCCGAAATCCTCGATCGCCCCCTCGATGTCACCGGCCTCGAGACGCGCGATGCCGCGTCCCATGCGCGCTTCCACCGCGAAGCCCGAGAACGCGGACTCCCCGCGCTCGGCGATCTCGACGAGTGCGGCGTACTCCCGCGCGGCGCGCGTCCAATCGCGTTCGCGCAGCGCTTGCTGCGACGCGATCCACACGCGCGCCACCTCGGATCCGGACTCTTCCGAACGCGCGCGCCGAGCGGCCTCCACTCGCAGGGCGTCGGCCGCCTCCGCGTCGCCGCGATCCTCGAGCAACGACGCCTGCAGCCACAACGCCGGAACGAACGACGGATCGACCTCCGCCGCACGACGCGCATCGGCGAGCGCCGCCTCCTCGTCGCCGATCGAAAGCCACGCCTTCGCGCGTTGGTACCACGCATCGGGACGATCCGGAATCAACCGGCACGCTCGATCGAGATCGTCGATCACGCGCTCGGCTCGCGAACGGTGACTCGCACCGACCCAGTTCGCGTGCACCGAATCGACGAGGAGATCCTGCACGTCGAAGTCGACGTCGGCGACGCGACGCAGCGGACCGGGTCGGGCTCCGGATTGCAGCCTCATGGCTGCCCCTTCGACGAGCGGACGATACTCGGCGAGTCGACGGCGCCGCGACTCGTCGCGATTGTCGAGACCGAGCACGACGATCGTCGTCGCGAGGAGCGCGAGCACCACGCCGACGGCGAGCTTCCCGGAATGTCGCCGCGCGCGGCGCACCAGGCTCTCGATTCGCGACGGAGGCCGAGCCTCGATCGAGTCGCCGCGCACGAACCGCCGCAAGTCTTGAGCGAGCGCCTCGGCCGTGCGATAGCGCTCTTCGGGCGATTTGCGCAGGCACTTCAAGACGATCGTTTCGAGGTCCGCGGGGACGCGCGGCTGCAGGCGTCGAGGCGGCGCCGGATCTTCGTTCAGGATGCGCTGCATCGTCTCGTGGAACGAGTCGGCGCGAAACGGCGCGCTGCACGTGAGCACTTCGTAGAGCGTCGCGCCGAGGCTGTAGATGTCGGTCGCGTGCGTCACCGCGATCCGCCGCCGCCGCGCCTGCTCGGGGCTCATGTACGACGGCGTGCCGAGCCAGTCGCCCGAGGCGGTCAGCGTCTCTTGCCCCTCGATCCGCGCGAGCCCGAAGTCGAGGATCCGCAGCCTCCCGTCGCGGTCGAGGATGACGTTGGACGGTTTGAGATCGCGATGCACGATGCCGAGCGCATGCGCGTGATGCAGTCCTTCGGCCACTTCCGCGAAACGTTCGGCGACCTTCGCGAAGTACTCGAGTCGCACGGGCTCGTCGTCGAAGATCCCGACGTCGCCTGGCCCTGACTCCACGCGCGATGTGCGCCGCACTCGATCGAGACGCTCCTCGAGCGTGTCGCCGTCGACGAGTTCCATCGCGAAGTACGGAATGTCGGACTCGATCCCCGTCCCGTAGGTCGCAACGACGTTCGGATGCCGCACCCGCGCCGCGACGCGCGCTTCGCGAAGGAAACGCTTCACGACCGAATCCCGCGCGAGCCACGCGCTCGGCAAAACCTTGAGCGCCACGTCTCGCTCGAGCGACTCTTGACGAGCCTGATAGACGACCCCCATGCCGCCACGCCCGATCACACGGCCGATGCGATAGTCTCCGAGACGCCGTCCGACGAGGTCACGCGACGGTTCGTCAGCATCGTCCGCTCCGATCGAAACGAGCGCGTCGACCGCGAGCCCCAGTTCGGGCGCGAGATCGGGGTGCTGCTCGACGAGCGCCTTCCCATCGATCGTCTCGCCGCGATTCAGGCGATCGGAGACGTCGGCGACGACAGCCGCGAGGCGCGCTTCTCGCTCGCTCGTGTCCTTCGGCCAAGGGCCGCCAGGGTCGGGCCGGACCGGATCGCGCTCCGAGATCACGATGGACTCTCCTCGCTCGTGTCGTCACGATGCGGCTCGGGCAGATGCAGACTTTCCGTGTCGCCGAACTTCGTCTTGAGCTGCAGCAACGCGCGCAGCAGAAGCATCGACGTCGCGTTCGGCGTGCGCCCGAGCTTTCGCGCGGCTTCGGCTACGGACATGCCTTCGAGACGCACCCACTCGATCACCCGGCGGTGGTCGGGCGACAGGTCGCGGAGCGCCGCGTCGAGCCGGTCGCGACGCTCGCCGCGACGCATCGCACGGCTCGGTGTCGGTCCCGACTGCGCGAGCCCGCGCGCGCCATCCGACGAGGTCTCCCCGGAGGCGCCCCC
>JAUIME010000955.1 GCA_030433195.1 bacterium | reverse complement strand
ATCGCTCCCCAGATCACGACCGTCCACGCAGCGCCGTGCCACCATCCGCCGAGGAGCATCGTCAGCAGGAGATTCCCGCGCGTACGGCCTCGCCCCTTGCGATCGCCGCCGAGCGGGATGTAGAGGTAGTCGCGAAGCCACGTCGACAGACTGATGTGCCAACGCCGCCAGAAGTCGCGCGGCCCCGTCGCGATGTACGGGATGCGGAAGTTCAGCATCAAGTCGATGCCGAGCATGCGCGAGACCCCGCGCGCGATGTCCGAGTAGCCCGAGAAGTCGCAGTAGATCTGGAACGCGAACGCGTACAGCGCGAGCCAAATCCCGATCGCGCTCGGCTCGTAGAAGATGCCTTGCTCGGCGAACGCGGGCTCGACGAGCCGCGCGAGGTTGTCGGCGATGACGACCTTCTTGTAGAGCCCCCACGCAACGAGCCGCACGCCGCTGCCGACGCCGCGCCACGTGACCCGCCGCGGTTGCGCGATCTGCGGCAAGAGATGATGCGAGCGCTCGATCGGCCCCGCGACGAGCTGCGGGAAGAACGCGACGTAGAGCGCGAAGTCGAGGAGGTTTCGCGTCGGCTTCGTGCGGCCGCGATACACGTCGATCGTGTAACTCATCGTCTGGAACGTGTAGAACGAGATCCCGACGGGGAGCACGATCGAGAGCGTTCCGGGGTCGAGCGTCACGCCGAAGCTGTCGGCGAGCGCGACGAGGTTCTCGACGAAGAAACCGAAGTACTTGAAGAAGCCGAGAATCCCGAGGTTGACGGTGACGCTGAGCGCGAGCAGCGCGCGCCGTTTGCGACCGGACGACGCGCGCCCCATCCCGATCGCGCACGCGTAGTCGACGACCGTCGACACCAGGATCAGCGAGAGGAAGCGATAGTCCCAGAACGAGTAGAACGCATAACTCGCGACGAGGAGCAGGACGTTCTGCAGCCGATGCGGCAACACGAGATACATCCCGAACACGGCGACGAGGAACAGCAGGAAGTCGATCGAGTTGAAGAGCATCGCCGCCGTCCGGTCGGGGTCTCGGTTCTTCGGGGGAATCGCGGGGATCGGTCGCGGCGCAGTATAGTTTTTGGTGCCTTCGCCTCCATCCGGTAGAATGCCGCGAACCGCGAGAGAACCCCTCCATGCCCGTCTTCACGACCGCCTGCCCGCGAAACTGCTACAGCACCTGTGCGATGAAGGTGCACGTCGAGAACGGTCGTCTGCGACGCATCGAGCCGCACACGGGCAACCGCGCGACGGCCGAGGGCCCCTGCCTGAAGGGCCTCAGCTACGTCGAGCGCGCCCACTCGCCCGATCGGATCCTCCATCCGATGCGGCGGCGCGCCGGCAAGGGCGAACCGACGTTCGAGCGCATCTCGTGGGACGCCGCGCTCGACACGATCGCGGCGCGTCTCGTGGCCTATCGCGACGACCCCGGTCCGCAGAGCGTGCTCTACTACTCGTCGAGCGGGACCAAGGGATTGTTGAACGGCGCGGGGCTCGACTTCTTCCGCTCGTACGGTGGCTGCACGACGACCTACGGGGACCTGTGCTGGCCCGCCGGGCTCGAAGCAACGCGCCTCACTCTCGGCGACAACAAGCACAACGCGCCATGGGATCTCGAGAACGCGA
>JAUIME010000187.1 GCA_030433195.1 bacterium | reverse complement strand
GCCAACATCGCGGGATCGCCGTCGGCGTCGACGAACGGTGCGTCGGCCCGCGCCGCTTCTCCGCGCTCGACCTCGAGGCTGAAGAAGACACGATCCGGCGGCTGGCGCGACAGCCTCGGCAAACACCCGCTCGCGCTGAGGACGACCCCCAAGAGAGCGACCGACGCGAACACGGTCGACGCAAACGCGTTCGACGCGGACCTCGTGTTCCGAGCCGAAACCGATCGAAGACGTTCCGTTCTCTTCACCTGCATACGGATCAGTTCCCCTTCTTCTCGCCGGGCTTCGCCGGCGCTTCGCCGAACAGGACCTGCGACGGATAGTCGCGCGCGTTCGCCGTGAGGATGCGCAGATTCGCGGCCACGAGCTGTAGATCGGTGACGATCGCTCCGAGGTCGCCTTCGTTCGTCGCCAGAATCCCGTTGACTCGCTTCAAGCTCGAGCGCGCCTGCGCGACGAGACCGGGAAGATCCTCGACCGCTTCGGCGACTCCCTCGCTCGCGAGCAACGTGTCGAGCTGTTCGACGACGCGATTCATCCCTTCGCTCGCCGTTTGCAACTCGTCGCCGATGTCACTCCCGAGCGGTCGCAGGTCACTGATCATGCCCTCGAGCTCCGCCACGGAGCGCTCGACGTGACCGAGGATCCCGCCCGCACGCTCGGGAAAGCCCGTGACCGCAGGATCCGCGACGATCGTCCGGATCTGCTCCGTCACTTCACGCGCATCGGCGAGAATGCCCGACAAGTCTTCGCGGAACGACTCCGTATCGACGCTCTCGATGAGCGTCTCGACGCCCGCGAGAATCTCGTTGAGACTCTCGCCCATCGCCTCGTAGTCGATCCGGCGCAGCTTGCGCGCGATCTCGGACACCGCGACGATCGCTTCTTCGATCCGCACCATCGTGCTCGATGCGGAGGGGATGTAGAGATGCTCGGGCTCCCAGTCGAACTGCAGAACGGGATTCTCCTCGGGATTGACGTAATCGGCCTCGAGGACGCTGATGCCCGTGATTCCCTGCGCCGCGAGCCGTACGCGAAACCCGGCGTCGATCGCGCTGTCGAGCTCGGTCATCGCCTGCCGGATTCCCGCGCGGCTGTTCGACGCGGGATCGATCCGCAGTTTCACGTAGACGTAGCGATTGTAGACCGCTTCCTCGGGCGTGAGTCGACCTTCGCTGCCGTACTTGCGCTGACAGAGCCCGATCTCGGCGACCGAGCCGAGCGGCACACCGCGATACAGCACCGGACTTCCGACCGACAGTCCCTGCACGGACTGGTCGAAGTACGTCTCCGCGTATTCGTAGCGCCGGAAGACGGACCCCGCTCCCAATATCGCGAGCATCGAAACGACGAGCGCCGTCCCCGCGAACGCGAACAATCCCACTCTGAAGTAGCCGCTCTTCGTCATCCTGACTCCGTTCGACGCGGCGCCGCAGCGGCCGAGTCCGGCTCGTGTTCGTGCGTCGCCTCGCGCCGGAAGAACCGACGCACCCAGTCGTTCTCGGTCTGGTCGCGCAGCTCGTCGGGAGTTCCCTCCGCGAGGATTCCCTTCGCGCGCTTGCCGAGCATGATCACGCGATCCGCGATCGCGAACACGCTCGCGAGCTCGTGCGTGACGATCACGAACGTGATCCCGAGGCTCTCCGCAAGGCTGCGCACGAGCGCGTCGAAATCGGCCGAAGTGATCGGATCGAGCCCCGCCGACGGCTCGTCGAGAAACAGGATCTGCGGATCGAGCGCCATGGCGCGCGCGATCGCCGCCCGTTTCTTCATACCACCGCTGATCTCGGCCGGATAGTGATCGAGAAATGCATCGAGTCCCACGAGCCGCAGCTTGAGCCGCGCGATCCAGTCCATCGCGTCCGGAGGCAAGTCGGTGTGCTCCTCGAGCACGAGTCGCACGTTCTCGAGCAACGTCATCGATCCGAACAGCGCGCCGCTCTGGTACATGACGCCGATCTTGCCGATGACACGCCGCCGCGTGTCGGCGTCTGCCCCGACGAGGTCGTCGCCCTCGATCGTCACGCTTCCGGCGGCCGGCGCGTACAGCCCGATCATGTGCTTGAGCAGCGTGCTCTTGCCGCTGCCGCTGCCGCCGAGGATCCCGAAGACTTCGCCTCGATACACGTCGAACGTGATCGAATCGAGGATCTTGAGTCCGTCGTATTCGGCCGTCATGTCGCGCACGCGGATGATCACGTCGCGATCCGCATCGGCTTCAGATGTCGAGCGCATAGAGCACCACGGCAAAGACCGCATCGGCGACGGCGATCAACACGATGCCGCTCACGACCGCACTCGTCGTCGACGTGCCGACCGCGGCGGCGCCGTGCCCGGTACGCAGCCCGCGCTGGCAACCGACGCCCGCGATGATGAGCGCGAAGACCGCGGCCTTCAGCATGCCGGCAAGGAACGGGATCACGCCGACGAAGCGGAAGATCCGGTCGACGTACATCACGAGCGGAAAACCGAGCGACAACATCACGAGCGCGCCACCGACGAGGCCCGCGAGAATGCAGAAACACGAGAGCAGCGGCGTCATGGCGATCGCCGCGAGTACCCGCGGCACGGCGAGAAACCGGACGGGATCGAGGCCCATCGTCTCGAGCGCGTCGACCTCTTCGTTGACGCGCATCGTACCGATCTCGGCCGCGAACGCCGAACCCGTTCGACCGGCCACGAGGATCGCCGTCATGAGCGGACCGAGCTCGCGGATCAGCGACACGCCCAGCAGATCGGCCACGTAGATCTGCGCGCCGAACTGCCGCATGGGCATCGCCGATTGGAACGCGAGGATCAGCCCGAGCAAGAAGCCGACGAGCGCGACGATCGGCAGCGCGTCGACTCCGGCACGCTCGGCCGTGTCGAGGACCGTGCGCCAGCGGATGCGGCGCGGTCGCACGAGCGACCCCACGATGCCGACGAACAGCTCGCCCGTGAAGCTGATCTGCGCGCGCAGATCCTGCGCGACGTCCACGGTGATGCGTCCGAGGCGTTCGAAGAACGGACGCGGGGTTCGGCGCGGGATGTCGGCGATGCCCTCGGCCGAGTAGATCACGAGCAGCGGACGAAGGTCGTCGGGGAACGAACGCAACTCGAACCGCTCGCCGTAGACGCGTTCGAGTCGCGCGATCAACGCCGCGCCGGCGCCGTCGCAGTAGTCGATGTCGGCCCCCTCGACGGCGACGCGATCCGTGCTCGCACGGTCGAGCTCGCGACGCACGGTGCGCCAGATGCCGCCCATCGTCGTGGCGTCGAGGCGACCGCGCAGCGCGAAAACGAGGGCCCCGCCCTGTTCGCTGCACGTCACCTGGTCCCCATCGCCTCGAGGCGCCGCCATCGTCCCTCCCGGACGCATCGCGCCCGTTCGCCTGAAACTTCCGCCCCACGCGCCCCATCGTGCGCGCGAGCCGTTCGAGCACCCCGTTGGCCGAGGTCCTGTTCGCCAAGGTCCCGTTCCACGGTGCCCTGGATCGGACGAGGCATCGTCCTCCCGGATCGGCCGCCCATGCCGTCCGGCTGATAGAATAGCGCCTGGGCGTACAAACCTGAAGCGACGCCACGCAAGGCGACGGCCGGCCGAGATCCACGATCCCCGGCTCTCGCGAGAAAGCGTGAAAGGACGCGCGCCGCCGTGGATATGAATCCATCGCCGGCGGCGAAGCCGCCACGCGCCCGCCCCGAGCCCGGTCACGACACCGTTTCGATTTCGAGGAGCTTGTCATGTCGTTCTTCCGCATTCTGTCGTGTCTCGTCGCGAGTACGTTCTTGACGCTCGCGGTCTCCACGGGCGCGGCGGCAGCCCCGACCCAAGACGCCGAAGCGACCGCCACCGCCCTTCCCGCCGAGCTCGACGGGATCTGGGAAGGCACGCTCGACGTCGGCGCGATGAAGCTGCGTCTGGTGTTCCGGATCTCGATCGAGGAGAGCGGCAGGGTCACGGCAACGATCGACTCGCCCGACCAAGGCGCGTTCGGCCTTCCGGTCGACGAAGTCACGTTCGAGGAAGGACGCGTGAAGCTCGCGATGCGCGCTCTCGCCGCGAGCTACGAGGGCAAGCCCGATACCGAGTGGACGCAGCTCTCGGGTCGCTTCACGCAGGCCGGTCACGCGATCCGCCTCGACCTGGCCCACGTCGAAGCGCCTTCCGAGCGCGCGCGACCGCAAACCCCCGAGCCGCCATTTCCGTACGAAGAGCAAGAGGTCGAGTACCGAAACGACGCCGACGACATCACGATCGCCGGTACGCTCACGCTGCCCGAGGGCGAGGCCGCGGTGCCGGCGGTGTTGCTCGTCACGGGATCCGGCGCGCAAGACCGCGACGAGACGATCTTCGATCACAAACCGTTCGCCGTCATCGCCGACTACCTGACGCGCCGCGGCATCGCCGTCCTGCGCGTCGACGATCGCGGCATCGGCGGCACGAGCCCCGGCGATCCTGCCGCGACGTCGGTCGACCTCTCGCGTGACGTCGAGGCCGGCGTCGACTTCCTGCTCGGCCACACGCGCGTGCGCGACGACGCGATCGGCATCCTGGGGCATAGCGAAGGCGGCATGATCGGCCCGATGGTCGCGGCCCGGCGCGACGACGTCGCGTTCCTCGTGATGCTCGCCGGACCGGGGATGCCGTGCGGGGATCTTCTCGTCGAACAGAGCTCGCTGCTCATGCGAGCGGGCGGCGCTCCCGAAGAGGCAGTCGCCCAGAACGTCAAGACCCAGCGCGCGCTCTTCGCGCTCATGAACGACGACTCACTCGATACCGCGGAGTTGCACGCCAAAGCGCGCGAGGTCCTCCAAGCCGACACCAACATGCCCATCGATCCGACCGCGCGGAAAACCACGCTCGACGCGCAGCTTCGACAGGTCACCTCACCCTGGTTCCGATACTTCGTGCGCTACGATCCCGCACCCGTCCTCGAGAAGGTGACGTGCCCGGTGCTCGCGCTCAACGGCGAGCTCGACCTCCAGGTACCCTGCAACGCCAACCTCGCAGGCATCGCCACGGCGCTGCGCAAGGCCGGCAACACCGACTTCCAAGCGCTCGCGCTTCCGAAGCTCAACCACCTCTTCCAAGAGTGTGAAGTCGGAACGGTCGCCGAGTACGCACAGATCGAGACGACGATCGAAGAGCGCGTGCTCGAGAAGATCGCGACGTGGATCACGGATCGCACGAAGGTCGCATCGGCAGGCGCGGCGAAGGGCGAGTAGCACCCGTCGCGAGGCCAACGCGCTTCGGTCGCGTCAGTTCCCGAGGCACGGTGCGACGACGCGTTGCGTCTCGGCCGAGAGCGTCGCGCCGGTCGCGCGCAGCCGCTCCACGAAACGCTTCGCCTCGGCGGGTCGATTCAAGCGGCAGAACACCATCGCGAGATACTCGAGGCTTCCACGATGCTCGGGATCGATCGCGAGCGCGGCCTGAAACGCCGCGACGGCCTCGCCCGGTCGCTCGAGCTTCAGGAACGCACGGCCCGCGTAATAACGCGACTCGACGTGACTCGGGTCGCGCTCCGCTTCTTCGCCAAAGCGCGCGGCCGCCTCGTCGAATCGCCCTTCCTGGAACGCCGCGAAGCCCGCGTTGTAGGCGAGCAGCGGAAGATCCGCGTCGAGCTCTCGCGCTCGTCCGAACGCCTCGCTCGCCGCCGCGGCGTCGCCGGCCTTGCCGAGCTGGATGCCGTGGAACATGTGCGCGACGGCCGAAGACGGCGACGTCGCGACCGCGTTTTCCCAAAGCCTCGCGGGCGATCGGAAATCGGCCCCGTGGACGATCGTCACGCCGAGGTAGATTCCCGTTACGAAGAGCCCGGCGCCCGCGAATCGCAGCGCGGATTGAGCCGTCCGAGTCGCACGCTCCAGGGCCGGCGCGCTCGCGACGAGCACGAGTAGCCCGACGAACGGCGCGTACATCCGGTGTTCGAAGAACAGCGCATCGTCCCACGGCTCGGCGAGCACGAAGGTCGGCAACAAGAACGCCCCGAACCATGCCGCGCCGAACAGCAGCAGGAACACCGGTCGTCCGCGCTCCTCGGTCGACGTGCTCGACGCCGCAAACCGCAGCGTCATGACGACGAGTACGACCAAGAGCACGACCACGACGAGTCCCGGCACGAACGTCTGATCGCGTCCGAGCGGGTACGTCGACAGCCCCAGCGGGAACACCGCCTTCCCGAGGTACGGCACGATCTGGTGTACGTTCGCTGCGATCGAGCGCAGCATGAACGCGGGGCTCATCGGATCGACGATCGACGAACGGACCGCGTACCACAGCGCGAGCCACGCGAACTGCCCACCCCACGCGACGAGGTCTCCTCCGCTCGCACGCAAGCCCCGCTCGCGGCCTGCCGGGCTCAGGAACCGGTACGCGAACAAGAGCGGCGCGAGCACGACGGCCGCTTCCTTCGTGAAGAGCGCGGCCCCGAACGCGACCAGGCTCCCCGCGAGCGCCCCCTTGCTCCCCGTCTCGACGAACCGCAAGTACGCAAGCACCGCCGGCAACGCGAAGACGAGCAACAACGAGTCGTTGCGACCGGGGATCCACGCAACGACGGCGGGCGAAAAGACGTTCGCCGCGAAGATGCCGCCCGCGATCGTTGCGGGTAACGCGGCGATCCCGAGCCGAAGCAGCAAGCGCAGCACGAGCAGCGACACCGCGAGATGAAGCAGCAGGTTCGTGAGCTGGTACACGAACGGATCCGTCCCGCCGAGCTGGTAGTTCACCAGGTACGAGACGATCACGATCGGCCGGTAGTAGGTCTTCTCGTCGGACGGCCGCGACGCGAACATGTTCTGCCGAAACGCCGTCGCGACGTTCGCCGGATCCGCGAGGAACTCCGCGTTCTCGAGGATCAGCGCGTCATCGTCGAGATACGCCCATTCGAACGTGACCACCTGCGCATGCCCGACGAGCGCCACGAACGCCACGAAGAGATACGGACGCCATCCGCACAAGAGCCACGAGGGCACGCGACGAGGTGAAGAATCGGCAGAGAGGACGAGCGACGCGGACATGGCGTCTGAGAATACTCCACGCCCGATCACGCGGCAAGCGACGCACGCGGCAAATCACCGTCGGCGGCTGTTCTCGCGCTCGGCTTCGCGCTTCTCGGCCTCTCGCGAAGCGCGTTGATCGGCGAGGAGCATGGCGACGCCGCCGAGTTCGACGAGGCTCCCGACGGCGATACCGATGCCGAACGGGAGCCAGTTCACGCCGCCGCCCTCGGGCGCCGTCAGCACTCCGACGACGACGCCCGCGGCGCTGATGAGGCCGCCGATCATGATGACGATGATCGTCAGGGGCCGGATCACGCCGCTACGCCTTCAGCTTGCCGAACGCGTCGCGTTGCCGCGCGAGTCGCGAGTCGCGCTCGTCGACGAAGCGCTTCACGCCCGCGTAGATCGACTCGGTGTCGAGCTTGGCTTCGGCGATGACGTCGGGCTCGAGGCCGCCCGTTCGCCAGCGATCGTCGAAGTCCGACGACATCGTGTACTCTTCGGTCAGCGGGCCGAGGTTGGCGAGCGGCAACAGGCGCTTGGTCATGGTCGTCACGACCATGCAATCGTAGCGCTGATCGAGCGGCAGGATCGACTCGCGATACGACTCGGACTGCAAGTTGAACAAGTCCTCGCTGATGACGGCGACGATGCGGACGTTGAGGTCGTCGGCGTCGAGGCGGTCGAGCAGCTTCACGAGGTTGTTCGTCGCGCTCGAGCCTTGCACGAGGATCGTGCCCTTCGCGGGCTTCGCGGGATCCCAGTCGCGGATGAGATAGCAGCCCTTCGCGGCCGACAGCAGATCGGTGTCGGCCCACTTGCTGCGATCGGCGACCTCGAAGTCGGGGCGCGCGACGTGGATCACGATGACGCCGAGTTCCTTGTGCGTCGCGGCATGACGCGCCGCCGCGAAGTATCCCGGCGCGACGTCGTTGTAGTCCCAGAAGTAGAGGTTGCAGACCTGGCCGCGCGGGAAGAGGGTCCACACCTGCGGCGCGAAGATTCCGAAGTGGCTGCGCGCGTCGGCCGCCGTCTCGGGGCCCGAGTGACCGGCGAGGATGTTGAGCACGCCGAGCTCGAACGGGCTGTCCTGATTCTGCTGGCTGTGGATACGCGCCGGCAGGTACATGAGCGGGGTGAACGCGCCGTACGTGCCCGAGATCCCCCACATGCCCGCGAAGACGTCCGGATCCTTCGATGCGTTCTGACCCACGAGACCGCAGATCGTCGCGCAGTTGACGGCTTCGGTGATCGCGGCCTTCAGGCGCGTGCCGTGCGGATTGGTCTCGGGGTCGTAGTGTCCGAGGAAGCTCATGTTCTCGATGTTGATCGAGCTCGAGAGATCGGCCGCGGCCGTGAACATGCGGTTGCCGGCCACGTGGTTCAGCCACTTACCGAGCTCGGAGATCGCCTTGCGCGTCCCCTTCTTGACCCCCGGCTTCGAGAAGAGCTCGATCGACTTCGTGACCTCGTCGCCGGTCTTCGGGTTCTTCATCGTCGCTTCGAACGGCTCGCGCGGGAGGTTCTCCGGGCAAAGCCGTTCGTCGAGGAACGGGTTGGTGTCGACGGGGATGTTCAGCGAGAGGTCGTCGCGCACGTCACCGGCGATGTCGACGAGACGGTTGGCGAGCCACTCGTTCAAGCCCGGCTTCGACTTCAGCACCGACAGGATCACGTCGAGGTTCGTCTTGAACTCGACGAGCCGATCCTTCTCG
>JAUIME010000186.1 GCA_030433195.1 bacterium | reverse complement strand
CGGCACCTATGTCAGCCAGACGCTGGGCCTCAACATCGACGATACCACCTCCCTGCGCGCCGGCCTGATCCAGAGCGCGGTAGAACGCTACGAACCCGATCTGCTGATCGTGGACAAGGAGCCGACGGGTTTCCGCGGTGAGCTTCTGCCGACGCTCGAGTACCTCCGGTTCGACGATCGTGAACGACCGATCGCCGTGCAGTTGTGGGGGCATGACGCGACCACGCTCGCCGAGGCGGCGCGCATCGTCGTCGATCAAGTCGGTCCCGAGATCGTCGACGTGAACTTCGGTTGTCCCGTGAAGAAGATCGTCGGCAAGGGCGCGGGATCGGCGTGTCTGCGCGAGCCCGAGCGCGTCGGCGACATCCTCGCCGCGATGGTCGACGCGGTCGACGTCCCCGTGACCGCGAAGATCCGCGCGGGGTGGGACCGTCCCGTCGCTCCCGAGGTCGCGGTGATTGCCGAACAGGCGGGCGCGGGCGCGCTTTCGATCCACGGCCGGACGCGGGACCAATCGTATCGCGGCGAAGCGGATTGGGATCTCGTGCGCGAGGCCGTTCGGCGCACGTCGCGCCTGCGCATCATCGGCAACGGCGACGTGACGACCCCGCGCATCGCACGCGAGCGTTTCGAACAGACCGGCTGCGCGATGATCATGATCGGTCGCGGGGCGATGGGGCAGCCGTGGATCTTCCGGCAGATCGGGCGCTACCTCGCAGACGGCGAGACGGTCGCGCCGCCGAGCGCGCCCGAGCGCGTCGAGATCGCGATCCGGCACTACGAGTCGGCGATCGAACACAAGGGGGCGGAGACGGCGGTCCGCGAGATGCGCGGCCACCTCGCGTCGTACCTGAGGCATCGCGACGACTTCGCGGAACTGCGAAAGCGGCTCTTCGCCGAGACCGATGCGCCTCGCGCGCTCGAGATCCTGCGGGATCTCGCTCGCTGCGTCGAGGGAGCCGTCACCGAAAGACGCGTGAAAAAACCGAAGACGGTGAATAAGATGTCGCGAGCGGTCGCTCCGTGAGTGTTCGTCGAGTGACCCACCATCCGCGATCGAGGTGATTCCATGAGCTCCCCCACGACGGGCGCCGGCCCGACCGGCGACATCGAAAGAGAAGTGATCCGACGCTACGCGGCGGGCGCCGAGCAAGTCGAGGCGGCGCTGTGCTGTGCAGCATCCGACTACGACACGCGCTATCTCGAGATCCTGCCAGAAGAGATCATCGCTAAAGACTACGGTTGCGGCGACCCTTCGAAGTGGGTGTCCGAGGGCGAGCATGTCGTCGACCTCGGCTCGGGCGCCGGCAAGGTGTGTTACATCCTCGCGCAGAAGGTCGGGTCGCAGGGAAGTGTCACGGGCGTCGATTTTAACGACACGATGCTCGCGCTCGCGCGGAAGCACCGCGACACGATCGTCGAGCGCATCGGCTACGACAACGTCCGTTTCGTCAAGGGACGCATCCAGGATCTCGCGCTCGACCTCGACCGGCTGCAACAGAAGCTCGCCGACGAGCCGGTCGCGAGCGTCGATGCGTGGCACGCGCTCGAAGAGCACTGTCGCGCGCTGCGAACGAACGAGCCGATGATCGCCGATTCGTCGATCGACGCCGTCGTGTCGAATTGCGTGCTGAACCTCGTCCGCCCCGAGCAGAAGGAGGCGCTGTTCGCGGAGATCTTCCGCGTATTGCGCCCGGGCGGGCGCGCGGTCATCTCGGACGTCGTTTGCGACGAGACGCCGACGGACCGCATCCTGAATGACCCGGAGCTCTGGAGCGGTTGTATCGCCGGCGCGTTCGTCGAGCACGAGTTCTTGCAGCGTTTCGAACGCGCGGGATTCTACGGAGTCGAGATCCTCGAGCGTCAAGCCGAGCCGTGGCAGGTGATCGACGGCGTCGAGTTTCGGTCGATGACCGTGCGCGCCTACAAGGCACCGGACGAACCCTGCATGGAGCACAAGCAAGCGATCGTGTACCGCGGTCCGTGGAGCCGTGTGACCGACGACGACGGCCACGCGCTCGTGCGCGGACGGCGCACCGCGGTGTGCGACCGGACCTACCGTACGCTCACCGATCCGCGCGGGCCGTACCGCGACAGCGTCATCGGCATCGAGCCGCTCGAGCCCGTCGACGCTTCGTCGGCCGGGCTCTTCGATTGCTCCGGAGTGCGGACGCGCGAACCGCGCGAGACGAAGGGCGACGCGTACCGCAACGGCGCGAGTCCGACGCGATCGGCGGTCGGGCCCGACGACGCTTCCGTCGAGCGCCCGAGTGCAGATGACGCCTGCGGGCCGGGGTGCTGCTGATGCGTCCGCGCGCCGAATCCGAGTCGCCGGCAGGCTCTCGTACCGAGGCCGCGCATCCGTCGAGCTTCGCTTCGCTCACGCACGACGCGACGGGACGATCGCTGCGCGCGACGTCGATCGACGTGCTTCAGGTCAACACCGGACTCCTGTGCAATCAGGAGTGCGTCCACTGCCACGTCGAATCGTCACCGCGCCGGACCGAGATGATGACGTGGGAGACGATGCAGCACGTGGTCCGTGTCGCGTCGACGCTCGGTTGCGGGCTGGTCGACATCACGGGCGGGGCACCGGAGCTTCACGATGACCTCCCGCGCTTCGTCGAGGCGCTCGTGGATGCTGGGGTCGCGGTGCAGGTCCGTACGAATCTCACGGTGCTTACGCTCCCGCGCGCGAGCGGCATGATCGAGTTCTTCCGCGATCACCGCGTCCGACTCGTGGCGTCGCTGCCGTGCTATCTCGAGGAGAACGTCGAGAAGCAGCGTGGCGACGGGGTTTTCGCCAAGAGCATCGCCGCGATTCGTTCGCTCAACGACGCGGGCTACGGCGTCGATCCCGAGCTGCCGCTCGACCTCGTCTTCAATCCGATCGGTCCCGTGTTGCCGCCGCCGCAGGCAAGTCTCGAAGACGCCTACCGGCGCGAGCTCGACGCGCGTCATGGGATCCGCTTCACGAACCTCTACACGATCACGAACATGCCGATCGGCCGGTTCATCGAAGATCTCGACGACGAGGGGCGCGCCGACGCCTATCGCGAGACGCTTCGCGGGGCCTTCAATCCCGCGACGCTCGAGGGCCTCATGTGCCGCAGTCAGCTCAGCGTGCGTTGGGACGGGGTGATCTTCGACTGCGACTTCAACCTCGCGCTGGGGATGCCCGCGCGATGCGAGAGCGGAGCCATTCGCATCGAGGACTTCGATGCGGAGGTCGTGCGCACGCGACCGATCGTGACCGCGGAGCATTGCTTCGGGTGTACGGCGGGCGCGGGTTCGTCGTGCGGCGGCGCGTTGACGTAGCCAGGAGGCGCGTTACCGAAGGTTCGACGACGGACGGTCCCGTTCGCGTTCCCACTCGTCGAGGTCTTCCGGTTCGTCGACGTCGCGCAGCGTCTCGAGGAGATGCACGCGCAACGCGAGCCGTGCCGCGATCTCGGACGTGCGGCCGAACACGCGATCGGTTCCCCACGGCATGTCGGCGAAGAGTGGAGCGTGCGCGCGCGTCATGCCGATGATCCAGTAGCCGCCGTCGACTGCGGGACCGAGCGCGAGGTCGTGGTCGGCGAGGGCCTCGAACATCTGTTCGATGTGGCCCGCTCGCACGGCGGGTACGTCGACCCCGAGGATCGCGACACGCGCGATGCCCTCGTCGAACGCTTCGGTGAACGCGGCGAGCATGCGGGCTCCGAGGTCGCCCGCCGACTGCGGGGCGAATCGCGTGCTTGCGGGAACGTCGGGGACGAGCCACGATCGCACGGACGCGGCGTCGCCGTCGGTGTAGCGAACTTCGAGCTCGACGGTCGGTACGTCGAGGGCGGGGGCGATCCGCCGCAGCGCATGCCGCGTCATCGCGCGTTGAAGCTCGGCCGCGCCTTCGGACCCGAGTCGAGGAATGAGCCGCGTCTTCGCGTAACCCGGTCGCGGGAATCGCGTGAAGACCACGAGACGATTCGTCGCGGATGCCAGGGTCATGGGCTGCGGACGAGCTCGGCACGCATTCTCGCGACCGTCGCGTCGTCGAACACGGCGATGGCCGGTGCGTTCGAGACCCGCGCGAACGTTCCGCCGCCGGGCGCGGCGTTTCCGAGCTCGACGATCGTCTCTTCGGCGCGTGCGTCGCGTTCGACCTCGAAGCGGACGACGAGACCCGGCGCTGCGAGCCCCGTTACGGCGTCCCCCGGATCGGGGACGGCGTATCGATCGATGGACAGCGATGCAAGGGTCTCGGCGAGATCCTCCGCGGCAGCTTCGTTCGCGCGAGCGCCTTCGGGAGCGCGGACCGACCATCCCGTGCCCGTTCGCACGAGATGCACGTTGCGTTGGCCTCCCTCCGCTCGGATGCGTCCGATCGAAGAGGGAACCGTATCGATGATGCCGCGCTCGATCCACTCCGCTTCGAACAACGCGACGACGTCGGGCGGGAGCGTGAAAATGACGGGCGACGCCGCGGTCGTGGCGTAGGCGTGTCCGTTGTCGTCGCGGCTCCCGATCGTGATCTCGACCTCGTAGGCCGGACGCGTCGTCGGGCGAATCCGTGCGTGGAGCCGGATCCGCGGGTCGACGAGCCCGTAGCGCGCGTCGTCGGAGTCGTCGCCGAGGGAGACGATGCGTGACGCTCGGAGCGGAGCGAGTGCCGATTCGAGGCGCTGCGCGGTGAGCGAGTCGAGCGACGAGCGCACGGGCTCCGTCACGGTGAACGCGAGGTCGTTGCTCTCGACCACGTATCGCCTCGCGTCGCGCTCGAGTGTCAGCGTGATGGGCTCCCAAAGGTCGATCGACGCGACGTTTCTTGTGCGAAGGTCGCGCACCGAGTCGGGCAGAAGATCGGTCACTTCGGCGTCGACCGCGAGGACCGGCCCCTCGCTCGATCGCGCGACGTAGAGGAACCGTCCTTCGTCATCGAGGCGTCCGGCGAGGAAGGTCTCCGCGCCGGATGCCGTCTCGATCGTGACGGGGCGGCCGGGCGCGAGTCCGTAGTCCTCGGGGCGTCGTAGTCGATCCGCGACGTACCGACGCACGGGTACGCGTCCGAGCGCTTCGACGAGAGCTTCGACCGCGGTCGATTCGGCGTCGATCTCGACGGGTTTCGTGATGCGCCATTTCCCGCCCGCACGCTGTACGTGCACCGCTTCGCTGCCGGTGCCGAAGCGTAGTCCTTGCACCTGGCGCGCTGTGAGATCGACGAGCACGGGACTTCGAAAGTCGTCGCGATCGCCCGCCGCGTCGCGCAACACGTCTTCGGGGACGAGGACGATCTCGCCCGGGAAGCGATCCGCGCGACCGTAGTGTGCCGCCGGATGCTCGGTGGCGGGGGCGCCGATGACCAGACGCTCGGGGGCGGGCGCGTCGGGGTGCGTCATGACGAGCGTGAGCTCGGGTGCGTCGAGCCCGTATCGGCCGGGATCTCCCCGGTCGTCCAAGAAGCCGAGCGCATCGAGTCCCGACATGCGGTACAAGAGGTCGCGTGCCGCTGCCTGATCGGCTTCGTCGATGCGCGGGTCACCGATCCAGAAGCGGTCCTCTCCGCGTACGATGACGGTCGCCAGATCGTCGCGGACGAGCTCGAGCCGATCTGCGTCGTAGGGATCCTCGGTGAACAGATCGCGATCGCGGAACTCGAGCGGGGAGCGATGGAAAAGTCCCCAGACCGCCTCGTCGACGACGTCGACGTCACCCCTGTCGATGCGAACGTAGCGCCGGCCGCCCAGTGGCGTCTCGTCGCCGATCGCGAGGCGCGTCGAGCCTTCGTCCGTGACGAGCGTCACGTCGATCTCGGGATCGGCGAGCCCGAAGCTCGCGAGATCGGAATCGCCGGACGCGTTCGCCTCGCGGTCGAGCGTCGTGATCTGAGCCAGGATGCCGTCGATCGCGGCCGTGTCCGCCATCGCGGTCACGGGCTGCGTCATCGTCCAACCGTCGGGGTCGCGGCGCAGTTCCACCGTCGCGCCGCGCTCGCGAATCGTGATGGCACGCACCGCCTCGGGACGCAATGCGAGCAGTTGTCGTTCGCGCCGTTGTCGTTCTTCGGTCGTTCCGATTCCGAAGAAATCCTCGAGAAACACGAGATACGCGACGCCGAGCAAGACGAGCGCGAGCAAGATCCAGGTCGTCTTGGAGCTCATCGCCTCACCTCCGGCGTTGGATCGCGACGAAGAGGCCGAGCACGAGGACGACGAGCGGCAATCCGACGACCGCGATCCAGAAGATTGTCGCGAGTTGCGTGCGCGAAAGTTCGAGCAGACGGCGGTCGTCGAGCGGACGCGACGGGAGCGAGACCAGCGGTTCGCGCCGAAGCAGCCAGTTCGAGCAGTTCATGACAAACACGCGGTTCGGGAAGTCCGCGAAACCGACATCGAGTCCCGTGTTCGCGTCGCCGATGACGACGATACGCGCGCCCGACGCCGGCGACTCGGCGGCCACCGCGATCGGCACGGGCCCGCGGCGGTCGCGGCCCTCGTCGAATGCGGGGTTTCGCAGCCGCTCCTCGCTGAGGTCGGTCTCGCCCCAACCCTCTTCGCTCGATCCGACGAGCACGCTCGGCACGAATCCCTTCGGATTGCTCTCGACAGGGATGACAGGGCGCGCGAGTCGGATCGGCATCATGAGCGCCGCGAGATCGCGGCTCGCTTCGTGATCGCCGAATCCGCGCGTGAGGAACGCGATCGGCACCGCGGCGATCGATCCCGGCGGATCGATCACGACCTCGGCCTCGGGCAGATCGAAGCCGAACCGTGCGAGCCATCGCGGGAGCTCCGGCGTGAGACCGAGTTCGAGCTGTCCTGGTGTCTGCGGCTCGATCAGCACGAGCAGGTTGCCGCCGCGATCGACGTAGCGCTCGAGCAGCCGTAGCTCGCGATCTTCGAACGCCGCTTCCGGATTCGGATTCGCGATGACGATGAGGTGCGTCCCGTCGGGGATACGCGCCGCGGTCGGAAGCTCGAACGGCTCGACCTCGAGATTGAGCCGGCGCAGTTCGCTCGCCCAGAGGTTGGCGTCGAGCTGGCTCGCGGTTCCGAACGTCGCTTCGTCGTGGCCGATGGTGAACAGCACGCGCTTGCGTTGCTCCTCGGTGACCGAGAGCAGGGCGCTCGTGAACACCTCCTCGCCGCGGAAGCGGAAGTCGGTGTCGATCGCGGTCGGCTCTTCGAGCATCTCGTCGACGGTGACGAGCCGCTTGCGCGCGCCCGCCTCGAACGCGACCGCGCCTTCGCGCGCCGCGGCGGGAACGTCGCGGAACCGCGCGCGGAACATCTCGGCGCGCATCGGTTCGAACTCGAGGTCGATGCGCTCGACCTCGAGCCCGTCGCACGCCGCTGCGTAGGCTTCGAGCAGATCGCCCGCGCGATCGAGGATCGGTCCGATGAGCGGATCGGATTGCCGCAGGATCGTGACGCGGATCGAAGTGTCCGACGCGTCGATGTCGCGCAGGATCGCACGCGTCTGCGCGCTGATCGTGAACTTGCCTTCGGCCGTGAGGTCGTGTCGGACGTAGTTGCGACTCGAGATGACGTGCGTGAGGATCCACAGCGCGACCGCCAGAACCCACAGGAACGCGACGTTGGCACCGACGCGCCCGCGACGACTTCTCAGGTATCGAACGAAGGCGGGAGCCCCGAGTACGGCGCCGACGAGTGTGTCGAGTGCGCCGACGATGAGGAGGCCCGTCGCGAGACCGGTGCGCGACCCTTGCAGGATCCACGCGGAGGCTCCGGCGGCGATCAGCGCGACGCCGACGATCACGATCGGCAGCGCGGCGCGCGGAGTTCGCGGTTCGGGCGTGCGCGCTGCGGTATCGTCGGAACCGGCATCGGGCGCGGTTTCGTCGATCGGGGGCTCGTCCGGGGAGGGCGTCTCTAGCGCCATCGTCGAGACTCCACGACCCGAACCGTGAGGAACAAGAAGAGCAGCGTCGTCGAGAGGAAGTACACGAGGTCGCGCGAGTCGACGACGCCTTTCTGGAACGACTCGTAGTGGCGCTGCAGACCGATCGAGCTGCCGACCTCGGCGATCGTACCGCCCGCGAGTGCCGTCACGTCGTCGATGAGGAACAACCCGAGCAAGATCACGAACGCGGTCAGATAGCAGACGACCTGGTTCGAACTCAGGGACGACGTGAACAGGCCGATCCCGACCATCGCCGAGCCGTGGAGCAGCAAACCCGCACAGGCCCACAACAGCGGCGCCCAATCCGGATCGCCGTAGATCTCGTAGACGAGTCCGAACACGAGACAAACGCTCGTGAGCAAGGCGAAGAACGCGAGGCTTCCGAAGAACTTCCCGAGGACCAGCTGCCACTCGGTGAGCGGATCCGTCAACAGCACTTCGAGCGTGCCGCTCTTGCGTTCTTCGGACAGGAGCCGCATCGTGATGGCCGGCGTGAGGACGAGCAAAACGACCGAGAGCGTCGGTACGAGCGCGCGCAAACTCGCGTCGCCTTGGGTCGCGATGCCGAGGTAGAAGAAGACCCCGGCGAGGACCAAGTAGATCGTCAGGATCGCGTAGGGGATCGGCGACCGGAAGTAGGTCGCGAACTCACGGACGACGACGGCGCAGACTTTGCTCACCGATCACCCCCCGCGCCGGTCGCGCTGTCTTCGGCCACGTCGTGTCGTGTGATGCGTACGAAGACGTCTTCGAGCGTGACGTGATGCGTTCGAAACTCGCGAATCACGCCGCCCGCCTCGATGATGGCG
>JAUIME010000185.1 GCA_030433195.1 bacterium | reverse complement strand
GGCCTCGATCCGCTCGACCCGGAGACCGAACGACTGATGGCCGCCGTGCTAGCGTGGGATCAGAACACAGCCGGACTGCACGAGAACGCGGTGGCGATCTGGAAGTGGTTCAATCCGTTGGATGACGATACGCTCGCCCCGATTGGCGAAGGGATCGAGCGCCAGGTCGAGACGATCGAGACAGGGCTCGCCGGAGCGACGACCCGAGCGCGGAACCTGTTCGGGAGACTCCGCGCGCCGTCCGGTCCCACGCTCGACGACCTGGATCGACGACTCGCGAAGAATCCGACCGACTGCAGCGCCCTGAAAGAGCGCGCCATGATTCACCGCAACGATGGAGACCTCCCCGCCGCCATCGCCGACTACCGTCGCGCGGTCGAAGCGTGCCCCGAAGATCACGTCGCCGCGAGCGAAGTCGCACGTTTACTCGTGAGCGAGGGGCCCGAGCGAGATCCGAGGCGAGCCTTCGAGTTCGCCCGACAGGCGCTCTCGCTCGAGCCCGACAACAGCGACTATCTGCTGTTGCTCGTCGACACCTACCGCGCGATGAACCGCATCGACGATGCTCGCGCCTATCTTCGGAAGTTCTTCCTCGCCCACCCCGACCACCCGGTCCGCGCCGCGATCGAGAAGAGCCTGGGCGGTTTCGAGTAATCCGCTCCCGAGAATCGTCTCGAGGCCCCTCGGTGGCGACCCGCGAACACGCCGCGGCCTCTCCCCACCTTCTCGGAACGACGACTCGTCACCGCGCCTCGACCTGACGTCGCATCGTCGTCGACCTCGAGTGATCTCCTTTTCGAGGGGGTGCCGGGCGGGCTCGGGAAGACGAGGACGCTTTCCGCGGAATTTCCGCAAAAGCTCGGCACTGCCCCCTCCCGATAGTGGACCAGATCCACGTCTGTCCATCACAACGCCTGAGGAGAGGGACCCGCATGGGAGTCGTCGAGAAGTTCGAATCCGACCAGCGAACCATCGAGGGAAACCTGGAGCGCATCGACTTGGCAAGCGTGCTCCAAGTGCTCCAGAGCAACGGAAGCGAGGGAATCCTCGAGCTTCAGGACGGTGAGGACGTCGTCGAACTGTTCTATTGCAACTCGTTCGGAGTGACGCTCGCGCGCAGTGGCGTCGCCCTCGGCGAAGCGCTCTTGTCGCGCCTGCTGCATCAGAGCGTCGTCACGCACGAGCAGTACGACCACGCGCTTTCGGAGTGCGGAAACTCGGCAAGCAACGCCGTCGACGTGATCCACGAGATGGACATCGTCGACGAGATCAAGCTCGTCGACTGTCTGCGAGAGTGCATCGAAGAAGAGGTCTACCAGCTCTTCTTCCTCAAGGACGCGACCTTCCGCTTCCACCCCGAGGCCTTCGAGCCGCTCGATCACTGGGGAATCGCGACGCTCGATCCCCTGGGCATTCCGCTCGACCGGGTCGTCTTGGAGGCCGCTCGTCGAATCGACGAGTGGGCGATCCTGTGCAAGAAGATCCCGAATCTCGAGATCATCTTCGATGTGTGTGCCGAGCGAGTCGAGGAGATGGGAGCGCCCTCCCCGTGGATGCAGAAGCTCGTCCTCGAGCTCGTCGACGGCCAGCGGAACCTCGAAGAGGTGGCCGGCCTCTCGTCGTTGTCGGAATACGAGGTGTGCCGCACGGTCGATCAGCTCGCCGAAAGCGGCTGGATCGTTCCGCTGCAACTCGGAGACCTGATCCGCCACGGCGAGCGGCAGCTCAAGCGAAACCAGGTCGACCTCGCGATCAAGTACCTCTCGACCGCGCTGGAATGCGGTGGTGCCGATGCTCGGATCTTCGAGCTCATGGCGCGTGCGCTCGAGAAGCTGGACGACCACACGGCCGCCGCGGAGAATCGCGTGGCGGCGTCGGAGATCCTCCTCGCCCAAGGCGACGTGGTCGAGGCCTACGGTCATCTCGAGCATGCGGCCGAGCTGCAGCCCGGTGACGTGACGATCGCCGTGCGCCGGCTCGAGGTCTACGTCGAACACTGCAAGGATCACGCCCTACCGACGGCCAAGGACCTCGTCAACGAGGCGATCGGCGTGTCGCGCAAGCTCATCGAGAGCGGCGATACCAATCGAGCGGTCGAGTTGTTGCGCAAGCTCGATGTCATCGAGAAGGGCAACCTGAGCATCAAGTCCGAGATGATCGAGATCCTCTTGAGCCGAGGACTCGTCGCGGAGGCGATCGCCGAATACGAGCGTCTGGGGAGCTTCCTCGTCGCTCGCGGGGAATACGAGGACGCGCGGCGTATCTATCGCAAGATCCTCTCGCTCGATCATCGGCGTTTCGACATCGCCGAGAAGCTCAAGAAGATCGAGCGCATGAGCACGCATCGCAAGGGCCGCAATCGGCGCATCGCGCTCTTGGTGCTCTTCTTGATGCTCGTCGGTGCGGCGGCCGGTGGATATGCCTACTACTCGATGCAGGCGCAGCGCATCGTCGACGAGTCGCTCGATCTCGCGAAGGCCGATCCGGGCGGAAGGCAACACTCGCTCCAACGCCTGCGCGGCGTGACGGAGAAGTTCCGATTCGCGCCCGCCGCGCGCAGCGCCGACGACGAAGTGCGACGACTCCAGGTCGAGTCGCGTCACGCTCGTGTCGACGCCGAGCTGCAGCGCAAGGATCGCGAGGAGGCCGCGCAGGCGCGCCTCGATGTCGCGCTCGACAGGATCTCGGCCGGCAAGCTCGAGGCTGCGCTCGTGGAGCTCCAGAAGGCGATCGACCTGGCGCCCGGCCAGGCGTGGGTCGCGGAGCACGATCTCGAGGCGCAGAAGGTTCGTTTGCTCGACTACTTGACGGAAGCCGAGGACCTCTACGCACGCAGCCGCGAGGCCATCGAACGGCTCGACTACTCGGCGGGCTTCGAGCTCGGTCACACGCTTCGCGACGAGTATCCCAAGAGCCCGTTCGCCCGCATGGTGCGCATCCCTCTCGAGATCGACACGATCCCGAGTGGTGCGAAGGTCGAACTCGCGGGGATCGACACTCCGTTCGAAACTCCTTGCACCCTGCTCGTCGACCCCAACATGGAGTCGTACGTTTCGATCTCGCTCGCGGGGCACGAATCGATCGCGTCGCGCCGCTTGGATCTCTCGCGTCCCTCGTACACCGTCCCCCTCTACCGAACGCCGCGGCAGGCGTTCGAGGCGGAGGGGCCGATCGTCGGCCGTCCCGCGGCCGCGGAGGGTTTGCTTTACGTCGCCAGTCGCGACGCGTCGATCGCGGCGGTCGATCCCACGTCGGGTACGGTCGCCTGGAAGCGGCGTCTCGGTCCGCTGGCCGACGTCGAAAGCGACGTGCTCGCGATCGGCGATCGACTGTACTTCGGATCCAACGACCGGCAGCTCTACGCCCTCTCGCGGGATCGCGGCACGGTGGTGTGGAAGGCCCCGGCGACCGGCTTCGTGAAGGTGGCGCCGTGGGTCGGTGAGTCGACGACGTACTTCGGATGCTCGAAGGGGAACCTCTACGCCGTACGCACTCGAACAGGCACCCGTGCTTGGACTCGCAAGCTCCAAGGATCGCTGGTCGCCACGCCGCACGTCGAGGATCGACGCCTCACGTGCGTGACGTCGCGCGGGTGGATCCTCGCACTCGACCCGCATAGCGGACTCGTGATGCAAGAGGCCCAAGTTGCCGACGAAGTGCTCTCGGCGAGCGTGGCACCCGAGGGCGACATCATGGTCGTCGGTACCGGCGACGGCAGGTTCCTCGCGTTGGATCTCGAGTCGTTCGAGCCTCGATGGTCGAAGCAGATCTCGCGGCCCGCACACGGCTTCGCGGCGTTCGACGAGACGTCGGTCTACGTCGGCGCGGCCGACGGAACGTTCCGCAAGCTCACGCGAGCCGACGGAGAGGAGACGGCGTCGTTCCGCGCCCGCTCGGTCTCGCATCATCCGCCGCTGATCCTCGGCGACCGGGTGTACTTCGCGGCCTCAGGAAACGAGTTCGTCGCGCTCGACCGCAACGACTTCGAGATCGCTTGGCAGGCACGCGCCGAAGGAGATCTGGTATCGGCGCCCTACCACGCCTACGGAGCCGTCTACGTCGGATCGAGCGACGACCGCCTTCACGTTTTCGAGCCCTGAACTCCGTCCTCAAGTCCAGCCGTCGTCGTTGTCGATAGCTCCGGACGCGAACGGACGGATTCGGCTTGGTCTCCTAGAGGCGCGACGGACCCCATGATCTCCACATTCGGACTGGTCAAGAAACTCCAACGGCGACGCGAGATCCAGAAGATCTCTCAAGAGGTCGCCTCCGATCCGTCCCCCGCGAAGATCGAGACTCTGTGCGAGAGAGTCGCGGCGACCAAGGGGCCGCGCGCGGCGCTCGACGCGGTCGAGCGCGGACTGGAGCAATTCCCGTGGTCCGAGAAGCTGCAGGTACTCGCATTCGGTCTCGCGAAGGCCGTGGCGAAGGACGAACTCGAAGAGATCACACGGGCGATCGCCGAGAGCCCGACCCCGGAGGCGTACGGACGGCTGGCAGAGCGCTTCCGACAGCTCGGGGACGAAGACGAGGCGATCCGCGTGTGTCGCGAGTGTGCGGCTCGGTTCCCGCAGAACGAGAACGCGTTCCTCGTCGAGGGCCGCTTGCGCACGGATCGCTACCGCAACACGGGACTCGCTCGGGATGGTGTGCTCGCGGTCGAGAAGCTCGAGCGAGCGGTGGTTCTCAACGAAGACAACTTGCGCGCCCGTCAGCTGCTCGGCGGGCTGTATGCCGATATCGGCGCGTTTGGGCGGGCTCTCCCCCATCTGCGCTTCTTGAAGATGCACGGCGCTCCCGACGAACGGCTCCAGACGCTGCTCGACGACGCCGAAGCCGCGGGCGGCTCGGTCGAGTCGTCGGCCGAGATCGCGGCGCTGTTCGCTGCTGCCTCCCCGGCCGGTTCCATCGCCGACGGTGACACCGCTCGGAGCGACGCGCCGCACGCGACCGAGCCGAATCTCGAACCCGTCCTCCGCGACGTGCGCGAGATGAACGGGGTCCGCGAGGTCGTCACGACCCGTCGGACCGACATGGCTCCCGAAGATCCGGACGGTGCTTCGCTCGAATCGGTCGCGCGCGCGATCTTTGCGATCGCGAGCGAATCGCTGGTCGAGATGGAGATGGGCAACCTGCGCCATGCGCAGATCAGCGGACCTCAGGGACAGCTTCTCTTGTTCTCTCTCGGATCGAGCGAGGTCTCGGTGCTCACCGAACCCCGCGCGACGAGCCAGGACATCCGCGAGCGAGTTCTCTCGGCGTCACGGATCGAGAACGGCCGCGGAGCGAACGGGGAGCGACGTCGATGATGAAGCGGATCCTCGAGGAACTGAACGACAAGATCGGCGCGCGCGGCAGCCTCGTGATCACTCGCGACGGGATCCCGATCGCGTCGACGGCTCGCGCCGAGTTCGATACCGAGCGCGTCGCGGCGCTGACGCAGAAGACACTGGCGGCGTGCGGCGCGATGGTACGCCGACTCGGACACGAAAGCGTCGATCGCTTCTACCTCACGGCGGACAGCGGTCGAATGATCTTCGTAGAGCTGGAATCCGCATACCTCGTGGTCATCACGCGGCTGAGCGCGGACGCAGAACAAGTCATGCTGGAGGTCGATTCTGCCGCGAGGCAGATCGAGAGGGCGACTCGAATCACGGTCTAGGCTCGACGGGCAGTCGGAAGGAGTGAGGGAAACGTGCAAATCAACTTCGCGCGACGTGAGATCGCTTGCAAAATCGTGTACTACGGACCCGGGATGAGTGGCAAGACCACGAATCTCGAAGTCCTGCACGCGAAGACACCGAAGGAGAACAAAGGCGAGCTCACGTGCATCGCCACGGAGGGCGACCGTACGTTGTTCTTCGATTTCATGCCGCTCAACCTCGGGAATATCCGTGGCATGAACACGAAGTTTCAGCTCTACACCGTACCCGGGCAGGTCTACTACAACTCCACGCGTAAGCTGGTGCTGCGCGGCGTCGACGGAGTGATCTTCGTTGCGGACTCGAGTCCCGACAAGATGGACGAGAACATCGAGTCGCTGCGCAACCTCGAGGACAATCTGAGGGATTACGGCCGCGACATCGACAGCGTCTCGATCATCATCCAGTACAACAAGCGCGATCGCCCGGACGCGGTCGACGTGAAGATCCTCAACGACAAGATCAACAAGCGCGGGTATCCGTGGTTCGAGGCGGTGGCGACCGACGGAACGGGCGTCTTCGATTCGCTGAAGTCGCTCGCGGGTCAAGTCATTCAGAAGCTCGAACTGCACTCGGCGGGTATCGAGGGCGCGGACAAGAACGGCGCGACGGGGAGTCCGGATCGCGGCCACGTCGCGCCCCGGGCTTCGGCGCCGTCCGCAAACCCTGCGGCGAGTCGCTCTGGCTCGTCCGCTCCGACGGGACGAACGGCGGCGGCTTCGACTCCCAAGCCCGCGCGACAGGAAGCCGCCCGTCCGGCGGCGTCGTCAAGTCCGCGCAAGTCGGCGCCCGCGACGCGTCGCCCCGCGGCCTCCGCGCGGCCGCAGCCCGGAGCGACGACCAAGGCTCCGGGAGGTCGACAGGCGAGTGGCGGGGTCGCGACGAAGGCGGCGCCGAAGACGGCACCGAAGACCGCGACACGTCCCGCCAAGGCGCGTACTCAGCCGGTACGCAGGACCACGAAGACTTCCGCTCCCGCGGCGAAGTCGTCTTCGTCTTGGGTGATGCCGACGATGATCGTCGTCGCGGTGCTCGCCGCCGCGGGTGCGGCGTGGAAGTTCTTCCTGTAATCGGAAACGGTCGATTCTCGCGCCTGTCGCGGGAACGTTCGAATACTGCTCGGAGGTCGAAACATGTCGTTCAGTGACGATCGAATCGGTCAGGGACATTGGACCAGCCTGCGGAGCGAAGACGCCGCTCAGCTGGATGCGATCCTCAAGGAGTTCTTGACGGTATCGGGCGCGAAGTGTGCCCTTCTCGTCGACAAGGACGGGTACCTCGTGACGCAACAGGGCGAGGCGTTCTCGTTCAATCACGACACGATCTCGGCCCTCGTCGCCGGTGGCTACGGTGCGACCAAAGAGATCGCACGCTTGCTCGGTGAAGACGAGTTCTCCGTCCTGTTCCACCAGGGCAAGCGCGAGAGCATCCAGCTCACGTTGGTGTCGGATCGTGTGCTGCTGACGGTCATCTTCGACGACCAGACGACGCTGGGACTCGTGCGACTCTACGCGAGCGAAGCGGCCAAGAAGCTCGGAGAGGTCATCACTCGACTCGACGAGACGACCACGTCGCCGGCCGGTCACTCGATCGGAGAGGGTTTCGCTCAGAACGCGAAGGACCGACTCGACAACCTGTTCCGCTGAGCCACCGCTGATGCTCCGGATCCCGCCGCGTCGTCTTGGCGAGCGTCGGATCCTGAGCGACTCCCCGGAGACTCGCAAGAGCTCCGGGGAGAGCGTTTCCCCTCCTCCTTCGAGATGTCCCTCCGGGGTGGACGTGCGCTCACGTAGCGCCTGAAGCCGCGCCGTACGAGCGCCGCGCCAGCCCCCCACGCCTCGGCACTCGCACGAGTGATCTCCCCTCTTCGCCTCCGCTGTTCCGCCCTTTACGACTTCGCGGTCCTACGTCGCTCGAGGCTCCGCCTCGCGGTGCGTTCTCGCTTCGCCCCGGCTCGATCGTCGATCGTCGAACGAGCCGTTTCGTGCGTTCCTTGCGTCGCGAGCGATCCCCGCGCAACCGTTCGCGCTTCGCGCAGTCGGCGGCGCACTGAAACAACGGCGGGTTGATTGCGGTCTGTCGATCTCGATCGACACGTTGCGCGCGATTGTCGTGATTCTTCGACGACGGTGTCAGGCGTCTTTCCCCCTCCCAGCTCCGAAGCACAATCCGAAGTCGTTGGCGTGTTGCTTCTTAGGGTTGGCTTGCGAAAGCCTTTCGCGGTATGGAATGCCCATTGCGATTGTCCGGGCGAACTGACGGACCGAGACCACGAGGCTCGGCTTGGAAACGGGCGGCCGCGAACCGCAGGACTTCGGGAGGGACACAAGTGATGCGAGCAAGGCTCATCTGGATCGTTGCCTTCGTCGTGCTGTTCGGCAGTACGACGGTCGTCTTGTTCTCTTCCGCCCCCGCGAAAGACGCTGCTGCCGCGAACCCGCTCGCCAAGCGCGTCTCGGAGTTCTGGGACTGCCGCGTGAAGGGCGACTACGTCACGATCTACGACCTCATGTCGCCCGACATTCGCGCGACGGTCACGCGTCCCGCGTTCGTCGGTTCGAAGGGCTTCGTGAACTACTACTCGTACGACATTCGCTCGATCCACATCGATCAGGACGAAGCCGTCGCGACCGTCTACTACACGTGGAAAGCCAACCATCCGCTCTTCGAGAAGTCGGAACCGAAGGAGCACGTGATGGAGGACCGATGGGTTCGCATCGACGGTACCTGGTACAAGAAATTCGTCGCGCCGACGATGGCCGACGAGGATCGAAACGAGATTGATGATGATGACGACCTCGATTGAGGTCATCTCGATTTGCCCCTCGTCTCGGAGTGCACGAGGGGATCATGTTTTCGAAATCTGATTTGGTGGTGACACTTTTTGGTCTCAGGAGGATCTTCCTATGTGTGGCATGAAGAAAATCATGGGAGCGCTCGTCGTTGCGATGCTCCTTTCGGCGGTGGCAGCGGCTCAGCCGGTTCACTTGCAGCCTGGTAGCGCGCTCGTCTATCCGCTCTTCGATTC
>JAUIME010000954.1 GCA_030433195.1 bacterium | reverse complement strand
TGGCTTCACTCGACGTGCCGATCAGCAACTCGTAGCGCCCGGGGGTGATGACCCAGCGTTCGTGGCGTTCGCTCCAGGTCGCGAGTCGGTTCGTGTCGAGGGAGAGGCTGGCGGTTGTCGTGGCTCCCGGCTCGAGCGCGATCTTCGTGAAACCGAGTAGCTCGCGATCGGGGCGTCGTTCGGCCGCGTCGAGGTGGCGTGCGTAGACCTGAACGACCTCGCTACCGCGTCGCTTGCCCGTGTTGCGAACGTCGACGGTCACGTCGAAGCGACCGAGCGTGTCGAGCCGCTTCGGTGCGTTCGCATTCGCGAGCTCGAACGTCGTGTACGTGAGACCGTACCCGAACGGATAGGCGACGGGGCGATCGAACGTCGTGAAGTAACGATACCCGACGTAGAGTCCCTCGCCGTAGCGGACGGTCTTCGGACCGCCCGGGAAGTTGAGCGCGCTCGCGTGGTCGTCGTCGTGAAGCGCGAACGTCTCGGTCAGTTTGCCCGAGGGCGCGCGCACACCGAAGAGTACGTCCGCGACCGCGCTGCCCCAGGCTTGCCCTCCGAGCCACGTCATGAGGATCGCGCCGGCGTCCTTCGCGAAGGGGGCGACGTCGAGCGACGAGCCGCCGACGAGCACGACGGCGAACGGCTTGCCCGACTCGGCGACGATCTCGATCGTGCGGAGATCGGCGGGCGCGAGTTCGATCGACGAACGATCGGCCGCTTCGGAGTCTTGCGACGCCACCTGCCCGGCGAACACGATCACGAGATCGGACTCGGCGGCGAGCGATTTCACGGCGGTGCGCTCCTCGCCGTCGAGCTCATCGCCGGGCCGCTGGGAAGCATCGCGAACCGGCATCCAGGATCGCACGGTGTACCCGCGTTCGCGGGCCCGCTCCTCGAGGAACGGTAGGGCGGCCTCGATGCGCGTCGCGTTGACTTGGGAGCTGCCCGTGCCCTGGATGCGAGGTTCGGCAGCGAGCGTGCCCAGGAGCGCGAGCTTCGTGCGATCGGAAGTCGCGGTACCGAGGGGAAGAAATCCGCCGCGATTCTCGAGCAGCACCATGCCCGCGGCCGCGACGTCGCGCGCGAGCGCGTGATGCGCGTCGAAGTCGACTGCGACACCCGGTCCCGGGATGTCGCCGCCGCCGACGAGATCGAGAACGCGTGCCACGGCGCGGTCGAGTCGCGCTTCGTCGAGCCGACCGGACTCGATCGCGTCGACGATCTTCGCGGCGCTGAATCGATTGCCGGGCATCTCGAGATCGAGCCCCGCGGCAAGCGCGGCGACGGGGTCGTCGACGGCGCCCCAATCCGAGACCACGAGACCTTCGAAGCCCCATTCCTCGCGCAAGACTTCCGTGAGCAGCCATTCGTTCTCGGACGCGAAACGACCGTTGATCGCGTTGTACGCGCTCATGACAGCGTGCGGTTCGCCGAGCTCGAGCGCGATCTCGAAACCGCGCAGGTAGATCTCGCGCAAGGCCCGCTGCGACGCGCGCACGTCGATCGACATCCGGCGTGTCTCTTGGTTGTTCGCGGCGAAGTGCTTGAGCGTCGCGCCGACGCCCGTCGACTGGACGCCGCGGACGAACGCCGCGGCGAGCACTCCCGAGAGCCACGGGTCTTCGCTGTAGTATTC
>JAUIME010000953.1 GCA_030433195.1 bacterium | reverse complement strand
TCGATCTGTTCGTCGAGTTGTTGCGCCGCGGTTACAGCGAGGACGACATCGCGAAGATCGCCGGCAAGAATCTCCTGCGTGTGTTCCGCGACGTCGAGAAGGTGTCCAAGCGCATGCGCGCCGAGGAAGACCAACTGCGATGAGCCGAGTCGTGCGAACTCGGGATGCGATCGAAGTGCACGAGGGCGACGTGGTCGTCACGCGGGCTTCGTTTCGTCCGGGACCGACGCACACGCTGCTCGACGTGATCGCGTCGGTGATCGTGGCGCAGGATCCGCCGCCGAGCGACGCGGTCGTGCTCGGTTTCGCGGCGGGCGGGCTCGTCGCGCCGCTGCGCGCGCTCGCGTCCGATGCGAGCGTGTTCGGGATCGATCTCGACCCGACCGGTGAAGCGATCTTCCGCGAAGCGAGCGGCGCGTGGGCCGGCGACGTCCGCGTGCAGATCGGCGATGCGGTCGCGTGGCTCGAGTCGCACCTGGCGAAGCATCACGACCCCGAAGCGATGCGCGCCGCGAACGTGACGCGTCCGGTTACGGTCGACGACGTCGAGGCGCGTTGGGTCGACCCGAGCCGATCCGGCGGACCCGGGCGCGTCGGAGTGACCGTGATCGTCGACGACTTGTCGACGGTCGTCGGCGACGACGTGCAAAAGCCCTACGAGAGCATCGAGGCTGTACCGCGACTCGCGGCGTCGTGCCTCGCGCCCGACGGGATCTTCATCTCGAACGTGTTGCCGTGGCCGGGTATCGAGTGGCCCGCGTTGATCGGGAACATCGGCATGCCGTTCGACGTCGTGCACGAGATCCGGCTCGAAGACTACGAGAACCGGATCCTGCTCGGGAGCCGCGCGCCCCGCGACGAAGCCGCGCTCGTCGAGAGCATCGCGGAGAGTCTCGCGAGGCTCGGTTCGCGCCAGGCCGGACGGTTCGAGGTCGTCGCACGTAAGTCCCGCTGAGTGCGGCCATGACGCGGCCCGCTACCGTATCGTCATGACGATAGCGTTCGAGAGCGAAGCCCCGCGCGTCGAAGGCGACGCGGCGTTCTTCGCGACGACTTGATGCGTGAAGACGGCGCCCACCGACAGGTTCGCGTGGTCGACGACGGGTTGCGCGAACGACGCGAGCAACGTCGGTGCCTTGGCCGGATTCGCGGTCGGTACGCCGAAGTAGTTCGAAGCGCCGATCACGTGCTCTTTGCCCACGTTGTTCTCGACGACGACCGCCGAGCCGCCGGTGAACGAGAAGCACGCCTCGCCGAGGTCGACCAACGGCTCGACGGTCGCGCTGTTCGGAGCTCCCGCGACCATTTGATGCACGAAACGACCGTTGCCCGAGGGCGGGCGATGCACCGCGACCGAGAGCGCGTTGGAGACGGCCACGTCGACTCGGAAACCGGTGCCTCCGGTGCTGCCGTTCACGAACAGGATCTGCATGTTCGGATTGGCGCCCTGGCACGAACGAATGTCGGAGGGGGCGTCGAGCCGGACGATCCGCGACGATGCGTTGTCGGCGACCATGAGGCTGCGTCCGCCTCGCGTCGTCGAGGCGAACTCGGCGACACCGTTCACGAACACGGAGTTCACGGGCGTGAGGTCCCAGCGTTCCGTACACGCCGGGTCTTCGCCGGTACAGTCGAAC
>JAUIME010000184.1 GCA_030433195.1 bacterium | reverse complement strand
CCACACGATGGTGAACCCCGCCGCTCCGGCGTAGATTCCGCCTGTCTTTTCCCTATCGGCCGTCGAGTGGTGAGCGCTTGATTTCATGACGTTCGGCCTCGTGTCTCCGCGGTGGATCCGCTGAGGATCCGGGACGCCACGAAGCGGATGTTCCGGGTCGCGGAGGCCGCGGGATCGGCGTGCACGAGGATCTTCTGGGCGACTCCGGCGCGCGAGACGGCGCGGTCACGACCGACCCACCCGAAATCACGCAAATCGATACCCAGAAAGGACTCAGCGGCGCGAGCAATCTTGCCGGCGGTGTGGAACGCGTCATCCATCGACTCCGCGAAGTTGACCGTCAGGTAGATGCCGTGGCGCCGGCCCTGGCCGACGAGGATCTTCAAGAGCGCGTAGGCGTCGGTGACCGCGGACGGATCGGGGGTCGTCACGAGAACGATCTCGTCGACGCCGAGCAACGTCTCGATGACGCTGTCCGAGATTCCGGCGGCCGCATCGAAGATCGTGAGATCGGGCGGCGACGAGAGCCGTCCCAGCTCGCCGAGGAGCTTGCGCACGTCCTGCGTCGCGAGCTGCGCCATGTCGCGATAGCCGCTCGACGCGGGCAGGATGCGGATGTCGCCGGGGCCGTTCTGCACGCACGCGTCGATCGAGGTTCCCGCGAGCACGTCGCGTAGCGTCGGGCCCGGTTCGAGGCGGAACACGACGTCGAGGTTGGCGAGTCCGAGATCGAGGTCGACAAGCAGAACGTCACGCTGGTACTCGGCCGCGAGCACGGCGACGTTGGCGGCCAGCGTCGTCTTGCCGACGCCGCCTTTGCCGCTCGCGAACGCGATCGAGCGTCCGGGGATCTTCGTGGCGGCCGTGTCGCCTTCGAGCGTTGTCTGCGTCGTGATGTCCGTCATCGTCGATCTCCTCGCCGCGTCACGCGAGCGAAGCCTCCATCTCGATGGTGATCATGCCGACGTTCTCGATCTTCTTCGCGGCCGTGACCTCGTTGTAGGAGAGGACGGCGGTACGCGGCAGCGCCCCGAGCACGAGCTCGGCGATGACGCGGCGCAAGCTCGCCTTCACGAGCAGCACGGCATCGACGCCTTGCTGGCTGAGCTCGCGCACGCGCGTCGACGTGGATTCGAGGAGCCGCTGTGCGATCTCCGGATGAATCGCGCCGGCGCCGTACTCGGAGCTGTTGGCGAGCGCGTCGTGGATGAGCTGTTCGACGCGCGGATCGAGCGTGAGCGCGTGGATGCGCCCCTTGTCGTCTTCGTAGTCGTCGCAGATCGAGCGCGAGAGGCGTTGGCGCACCATCTCGCAGAGGATCTGCGGATCCTTCGTCTTCGCCGCGTGGTCGGCGCAGCACTCGAGGATGACGCCGAGGTTGCGGATCGAGACTTTCTCGTGCAGCAGGTTCTGGAGCACCTTCTGCAGCTCGCCGACGTTGAGCAGATCGGGCACGAGCTCTTGCACGACGGCCGGCGCCTTCTCCTTGAAGTTGTCGAGGAGCTGCTGCACGGTATCGCGCGTGAGGATGTCGGCCGAGTGCGACTTCAGGACTTCGGTGAGATGCGTCACGAGCACGGCGATGCAGTCGATGACCGTGTAGTTGAGCATCTCGGCTTCGATCTTGTGTTCGGGCTTGATCCAGATCGCGGGCAGGCCGAAAGCGGGTTCGGTGGTGGGCACGCCCTTGAGCTTCTTGCTCGGGTCGTTGACCGGGCCGAGCGCGAGGCTCCATCCCGGGCGCAGAGTGCCACCGCCCATCTCCTGGCCGCGAATGAGGATCTTGTACTCCTCGGAGGAGAGCTGCAGGTTGTCGCGAATGTGGATCGGCGGCACGACGATGCCGAGCTGGCTCGCGAGCTGGCGCCGGACGTTCGTGACGTGACCGATGAGATCCCCTCCGCGCTCGGGATCGACGAGCGGCACGAGTCCGAAGCCGATCTCGACGCGGATCGGATCGACGGTGAGGAGCTCGTCCATGGTCTTCGCGTCGAGCACTTCGGTCGGCGGCGCGGACTCGACAGGCTCTTCGACTTCGATGTTCTGCGCGGCTTCCATGCGGCGGCGAAGCGAAACCCACGCGACCGCGAGGATGGCCGAGAGCGTGAAGAACGGCAGCTTCGGAAGCCCCGGGAAACTGCCGAGCAGGGCGGTCATGAGCGCCGCGATGCCGAACGCGCGCGGCTTCGTCACGAACTGGTAGCCGATGTCCATCGACACCCGTTCGTGCGACGACTTCGTCACGAGGATACCCGCCGCGATCGAGATGAACAGCGCGGGAATCTGGCTCACGAGGCCGTCACCGACCGTCAACACCGAGTACTTGGCGATGGCGTCGCTGATCGTTAGGCCGTTGCGCATCCCCATGATGATGCCGCCGAGCAGGTTGATGCCGGTGATGAACAAGCCCGCGACCGCGTCCCCGCGGACGAACTTCGTGGCCCCGTCCATCGACCCGTAGAACTCGGATTCGCGGGTGATCTTGTTGCGGCGCGCTTGCGCCTGCTTTTCGTCGATGAGGCCGGCGTTGAGGTCGGCGTCGATCGACATCTGTTTCCCGGGCATCGCGTCGAGGTTGAAGCGCGCCGCGACTTCCGAGACGCGCGTCGCCCCCTTCGTGATGACGACGAACTGGATGATGATCAGGATCAGGAAGATCACCATCCCGATGATGATGTCGCCGCCGACCACGAAGTCGCCGAACGACTGGATCACGCCGCCGCCGTCGCCGCGCATGAGGATCGAACGTGTCGACGCGACGTTGAGGGCAAGTCGTAAGAGGGTCGTGAAGAGCAGGATGGCGGGGAACGTCGAGAGCTCGAGCGATTCCTGCGCCGAGAAGACGATCATGAGCACGAGGATCGCGACGACGATGTTCGTCGTGATCGCGAGGTCGAGCACGATCGGCGCGACCGGGATGATGAGGATGACGAGCAGAACGACGAACGACAGAGCGAGTGCGAGCTCCGCGTAGCGGAGCGGCATGGCGCTCATCGGCGGCAGGGGCTTCGGCGTGTCGCTCATCGCTGGCTCCGCTTCGCGGCCCGTCGGCGCTCACGCAGCTTGAAGACGTACGCGAGCAACTCGGCCACCGGCCGGTACAGCTTCTCCGGGATCTCTTGCCCGACGGATGCCACTTGGTACAGCGCACGGGCGAGCGGCTTGTTCTCGACGACCGGAATGTCGTTCTGCCGCGCGATCTTTCGGATTTTCTCGGCCACCCTGTTCATACCCTTGGCCACGACCCGCGGCGCTCCCGGCTGTCCCGGGGTGTACTTCAGCGCGACCGCGTAGTGCGTCGGGTTCGTGACCACCACATCGGCTTGTTCGGTATCTTGGAACATGCGCTGTAGCAGAATCTTGCGCTGCTGCTCGATGATGCGCTTCTTGGTCTTCGGGTTTCCCTCGACGCTCTTCATCTCCTCCTTGTGCTCTTCCTTGGTCATCTTCAGGTTCTCCTCGTACCGCCACTTCTGGTAGACGCGGTCGATGAAGGCGATGACCGCGAGCGCGATCGTGACGCGGAGGATGACGAGGAAGAAGATCCACAACGTGTAGGCGAGAATCTCCGAGATCTGTTTGTTGCCGAGCAACAGGATGTCGCCGATCCGGGGACGGATGGTGATGTAGAGCGTCGTGGCGATCACCGCGAGCTTGGAGAGCCCGACCGCGAGCTTCATGAGCCCTTCGGTCCCGATGATCTTCTTGATGCCCGATGCGGGATTGAGCCGATTGAACTCGACGCGCAAACGCTCCGCCGAGAACGTGAACCCCCCAGTTTGCAGGACCCCGACCGAGACCGCGCCAACCACGAAGATCAGCGAGATCGGGGCGCTCGTCTCGAGCACCCGGAAGAGCGCGAGCCGGACGATCTCGATGCTCTCGTCGTCGGTGAGCGGCTTGCGGGGGAGGTGCGAGAGCGTCGCTTCGAGGTACGCTCGCAATCCTTCGACGAACGCTTGCCCGAGGAAGCCGAGGGCGATCATGAGCATCACGAGCGACGCGACGATCGACACCTCGTTCGACTTCGCGAACTGGCCCTTGCGCTGCGCCTTGCCTCGCTTGCGCGAGGTGGCGGCAATCGTCTTTTGCCATTTTTCGGCCATCGTGCCCGCCTCCTCGTCAGAGTTGCTTCAAGAAGGCGAATACGACGTTCGTGTTGTGCGTGAGGATGCGCTCGACCTGGATTGCCATCTCGGGGAAGAACGCGAACAGCGCGAGCAACGCACCGAGGATTCGCGTCGGGAACGAGAAGTCGAGGGCATTCATCTGCGGGACGGTCTTCGCGAGCAGACCGACCGCCAACGTCAACACGAGCAGCAGCAAGAACACGGGCGCCACGAGGATGAGCGCGCTCTTGAGGATCCCCACGAAGTACGCGAGGAACCAGCCGAGCCACAGCGCGAGGGAGTGCGATTCACCGGGCGCGGCGCTTTCGAACGAGAGCGCGAAGAGCTCGAGCATCTTGTGATGAAGATCGAGCCCGAGGAACATCATGAGCGCGAAGAACTCGAAGATCACGGCGAGAATCGACAGGCCGCGCCCTTCGTCGGGGCTGACGACTTGGGCCATCGTGAAGGCCATCTCGTGCGCGATCATGTCGCCGGCGAGCAGGAACGGGATGAACATCGCCTTCACGAGCATGCCGAGGAAGAGGCCGATGAGAAGCTCGCGCACCGCGAACACCACGAGCAGCGGTTCGAGCCCCAACACGTCCCCGCTCGCGAGCTTGACCATCGCGAGATCACCCGAGCGAACGACGAACAGCAGCGTCGCCAGGAAGAGGACGAAGGCGGCTTTCACGCGCACCGGAACGTTCTGCCCGCCGATGACGGGCGCGAGCAAGACGAGCCCCGTGGCGCGGCAGACGAAGAGTCCCCACAACGCGATCTGACCCGTCGATAGCGCGATGTCGATCGTCACGTCGTCACCTCACGAAGCTCGCGAGGTCGCCGAGGAGCGGGCGCGCGTAGTCGGTGAGCTTCGTGATGATCCACGGCATCGTGTAGAGGATCACGGCCGCGACGATAAGCATCTTGGGAACCATCGTCATCGTCTGTTCCGAGATGCTCGTCACCGTCTGGAAGATGCTGATCGCGAGACCGGTCACGAGCCCGGCGACGAGGATCGGCGTCGCGATCGCGAGCGTCGTGAGGAACAGGTCCTTCAAGAGCGTGACGACGGTCGAAGAGTCCATGGTGCTGCGGTTCCCGAGTCAGTTGAAGCTGCGGAAGAGCGACTGGACGACGAGGTACCAGCCGTCCACGAGGATGAAGAGCAAGATCTTGAACGGCGTCGAGATGATGATCGGCGGCAGCATGAACATCCCCATCGAGAGCAGGATGCTTGCCACGGCCATGTCGATCACGAGGAACGGCAGGAAGATCACGAATCCCATCTGGAATGCCGTTTTGAGCTCGGAGAGGACGAACGCCGGAATGAGCACGCGGAGCGGTACTTCCGCGGCGGTCGACGGCGGAGCCTCGCGCGAGAGCTTGTAGATGAGCGAGAGGTCGGTCTCGCGTGTTTGCCGGATCAAGAACTTCGAGAGGATCGCCCCGGCGCGCGTGCCGGCCTCTTGGAGCGTCATCTCTTTTTGCATGTACGGGCCGAGCGCTTCTTCGTGAATCGTCGTGAGGACCGGCGACATGACGGCGAGCGTCAAGAACAACGCGATGCCGATCATGATCTGGTTGGGCGGCGCTTCTTGCGTGGCGAGCGCTCGCTTCAGGAACGAGAGCACGATGATGATGCGGGTGAACGACGTCATCGTCAGGAGCAGGGCCGGCGCGAGCGTCAGCACCGTCATGATGATGAGGATCTGGATCGTCGTCGAGAGGTCGCGCTGCTCGCCGCCTTCGCTGCCGTCGCCGATGCGGATCGAGACCGGGAGGTTGGCGCCGGCGGGATCGTCGGGGTACGTCACGGGGGTCACGAGCGGCGTGTCCGCGTCATCCGAAGACGTGGCGGCGGCTCCGTCGTCCGATGCGGCGGGCGGCAGCCCGGGAATGTCGCCCGATGAAACGCCGTCTCCGACGGGCAGGATCAACGGGACGGGCTGCGCCGTTGCGGTCGTCGCGCCGAGAACGAGCGCGAGGAGGATGGCGAGCGCCCGACCGAGTCGAATCGCGGCTCGCGTCGCCAGGGACGCGCGACTCATGGGGCGTCTCCCGTCGGTGCTGCGGTGACGTCGGCGCCGGGGTCGCGGCGCGTTTGCATGCCCTCGGCCGTTCGCTCGAAGGTCTCGTCGAACGACGATCCGTCCGGGTCGCCGTGAAGTTCGGTCAGGAGTTGGATGCGATCGCCGCTCACGCCGACCAGCAGCGTCTGACCCATCGCTTCGACGGCGCAGAGATAGCGCTTGCCACCGAGCGAGACCGTGTCGGCGACACGGATGCGCCGCTTGGGCGTCGCGCCGAACACCTTGCCGCTTCCGAGTCGACGGTAGAACGCCAGCCCGAAGTAGAGCAGGATGAGGCCGCCGAGGATCACGAGGGCCACGCGTCTGAGCTGCGGGACGCTCTCCTCGAACAACCCCGATCCCATCGCTCCCGCCAGGAACTCGGCCTCGGGATCGCTCGCCGATGCGGCTCCGGACGTCGCCTCTTCGGCGGAGGCGTCCTCGCCCGCTTCATCGGCGGCGATGGCGTCGTTCGCGAGGGCGGCCGCGTCAGGATCGGTCGCGTCGGACGGGTTCGGGACGGTCTCGGTCGTCGCTTCGGCAACGGGCGGCGTGTCGCCCGGTTCTTGGGCGACCGAAGACATCCCGAGCGTCAGCGGGAGAAGCAGTACGAGGAGGGTGCGGTAGACGGATTCCATGCGAGCGCGTTGCGCAACGCGGGTGCCAACGGCGCGCGATCGGGGCGGCGTTCAGCATGTGGGGAGCGGGCAAGGGGTTGCAACTGGGGGCGGCGGGGCGGTGTCGCGAGATCGAACAGCCGTGATCGTCGGGAATCGCGGCAAGGTGTCGGAAGATCCGACAGTCGCGAGCGAAGGGGCGTCAGTCGGCTGCGGGGGGGAAGGACGCTTCGAGGTCGGGCTCCGGCTCGAGCAGGCGCGAGCGGCACGCGCGAAGGACCGACTCGGCTTCTTCGGCGGCGTCGACGATGCGCGTCGCGCGCTCGTTCACGGCGGCGTCCTGACTCGTGAGTCGCAGCGACTCTCCCTGGACGAGCATCGTCGTGAGGAGGTTGTTGAGCTTGTGAATCGTCTGGCGCAGGTCGTCGCGCAGCTCTTCGGGGTCGACGGGCGTCATGGCGGGGGAACCTCGATCCGGGACGTCGGGAAGTCGGACGCCGGCCGTGGCCGGCGCGACGGTGCTCGTCATCGCTATCGGATCGGGGTGTCGCGGGAGTTGAGGCTCAGGCGATGCCGAGTAGACGTCCCGACTCCGTTCGTCCGAGCGATTTCACCCCTTCGAGGCTGTGGCGCAGCGTCAGGAGCAAGCCGTGGTAGCGGGCGACGTCTTCGCTGCGGATCCGATCGATGTGCTCGAGACAATCGTGGATGTGGTCGAGTTGGCGGCGTAGCTCGCCTTCGGTGCTGCGGATCTGCGAGAGCAGTCGGTCCGAGTTGCGGGATTCGAGACTCATGGATCTTCCTTCCTTTTTGGTGCGGACGCGGTGGACGCGAATCGCGCGGCGCTCCGCTTCGCCAAGAGGAATCGCAAGGCTCGTACCGTCGCCACGGAAGATCTGGCGAGGTTCTTTAACGTGTTTTTCGTGAATGCTTTATGTCATCATTGGCGGTCTCTCCGTCGCTTTGTTCCGACTGCCGATCTCGCTGCGAGAGGCGTCATTCTGAGAATCGTCTCGATCTGAGGTGACGTCCCGAGGGCGCCTTGCTCGGTTCGCGCGCGGGGTGCTACGTTGCTGCCTCATCGTGGAACGGCGACCGCGAGGGAGCGCCCGGGCAAGGCGAGCCGTTCCTTTTTGCTTGCGCGCAACTCCGCGGATGGGCGGGTCCGGGGGAACGACGCTTCCCCGAGAGAGGAGGGTCCACGATGGCCTCGAGTGTCACGTCGAGCGACTCGGTGGTTCAGGAGTGCATTCGCACGATTCGCATGTTGGCGGTCGATGCGGTGGAAGCGGCGCAGTCCGGTCACCCCGGCGCGCCGATGGGATGCGCGGAGATCGCGTACGCGCTGTTCACCGAGATCCTGCGCCACGATCCGAAGGATCCGTCTTGGATCGATCGCGATCGGTTCATCCTCTCGAACGGGCACGCATCGATGCTGCTTTATTCGATGCTGCACCTGTGCGGCTACGACGTCTCGCTCGACGAGATTCGGCGCTTCCGGCAGTGGGGCAGCAAGACGCCCGGCCACCCGGAGCTTCACGACACGCCCGGCGTCGAGATGACGACGGGCCCGCTGGGGCAGGGGTTCGCGCACGGCGTCGGCATGGCGATCGCCGCGAAGATGTGCGGCGCGCGCTTCACGACGGACGACTTCGCGCCGATCGATCATCGCGTGTACGCGATCGTGAGCGACGGCGATCTCATGGAAGGGATCGCGAGCGAGGCCGCGTCGCTCGCCGGGACGCTCGGTCTCGGGAACCTCGTGTACGTGTACGACGACAACAAGATCACGATCGACGGCGCGACGGATCTCGCGTTCACCGAAGACGTCGAGAAGCGATTCGAATCCTACGGTTGGCACACGTTGCGGGTCGACGGTCACGACGTCGAGGCCGTGACGAACGCCCTTCGCGCCGGCGCCGCCGAGACAAAGCGGCCGTCGCT
>JAUIME010000183.1 GCA_030433195.1 bacterium | reverse complement strand
GCCTCGATCGGCGCCACCGTGATCGGCGTGCTGCTCGTGATCTGGTTCAACCAGCAGCAGGGCAGCCTCATGTCGATCCACTACAAGGGCGTCATGACGATCATCCCCGCGATCGTGACGACGATCTTCCTCGGCGCGTTCTGGCAGCGATTCAACGCCAAGGCGGCGTGCATCGCGATGATCGGCGGCAGCGGGCTCACGCTACTGACCAACGCGTTCCCCGAGTGGATCAGCCCATTGTCGTGGTTCGTGAACGGTCCGCAGAATGGCGAGTTCATCTACATGCGCGCGCTTTTCGGTATGGTCTCGACGGCGACGATCGGCGTGCTCGTCACGGTGTTCACGAGTCACAAACACGACAAGGACATCCGCGGACTCACGATCGGAACGCTGCACGAAGCCCAGAAGCAGTACAAGGGCGGCGGCGAACCGAACTTCGAGCGCGGCGAGAAGGTGCGCCGCGTAGCGATCGAGATCGACGAGTCGATTCCGTTCCGCGAGATCACGCTGCCGGCCGGCATCATGAAGCGGCTCGCAGCGAAGGACGAAGACATCGTCTACATGGAGGACAGCCGGCTGTGGCTCGGCGGGCTGCGCTCGCAACACGTGAAGGCGCGAACCGACGCCCGCGACGTCGTACGCATGTCACGCGAGACCTTCGAAGACGCCTACTTCCTCGAGCAGAAGACGGTCACGCTGCAAAAGATCCTCTGATTCGCGCAACTCGCGCGAATCGGTTCCGTAAGGGGTGTCGTCCGGTGTTCCCCTCCATCGAGGAGGAGCTCCCGTGTCTCACTCCCCATTCGGAACGCTCGTTTTCGTCTTCTGCTCGCTCGCCATCGCATTCGTCGTCGGCGGCACCCCTCCCGCGATCGCGACCGAATCCTCTCCCTGGACGATCCACGACTCCCCCACCAAAGACCACCTGTACGACGTCACCGTACTCGACGCGAAGCGCGCGTTCGCGGTGGGTTGGGGCACGAGCGAAGGCGCCGTGATCCTCGCAACGCGTGACGGCGGCGCGACGTGGACGCAGACGTCGCCCGTTCGCGGCGCGTACCTCTTCTCGATCCGGTTCCCGACCGAGTCGCTCGGCTTCGCGGCCGGCTACGACCCCGCCAAGAACTGCGGCCTGATACTCATGACGCGCAACGGCGGCAAGTCGTGGAAGGCCACCCATGTCACCAAGACGTTCGGCCTCTACGACCTCGCGTTCCTGTCGCCGAAGCTCGGCTTTGCGTGCGGGTACGGCGGCGGCATCTTCCGCACCCAGAACGGCGGCAGGAGTTGGACGAAGCTCGAAACCGGCACCGCGGACGAAGTCTTCCGATGGCTCTCGTTCGCCGACGAGAAGAACGGCTTCGCCGCCGCCGGCGACGACTTCGCGACCGCCCGAAAGATCTACCGAACCACCGACGGCGGCCGCCGCTGGACCGTCGTGCACACGTTCGAAGACGGCACGGCGCTGACCGGCCTTGCCGCCATCGACGCGAACCGCGTCGCCGCGTCGTGCATGCGAGGCCAGCAATCCGGCGCGCTTCTCTACAGCGAAGACGCCGGCGTCTCGTGGCGCTCTGCCCTCGACGGCAAGTTCTTCCCGCAGAGCCTCCGGCTCGACGGCGAATCCGGGTGGGCCATCGGCGCCCACGGCTTCGTCGCGCAAACCGATTCGGGAGGCGCTTCGTGGCGCGCCTCGAAGACCCCCGCGAAAGCGACGGTCCTCGGCATCGACGCCCGCGACGGCCTCGTCGTCGCCGTCGGCAGTGACGGCCTCACGATGCGACGCGCGCTCGATTGACCCCAATGGGTGAGCACGGATCATGAAGCCGCGCACGGAATCACCGGCCGCGTGCGTGCCCGCGTCCGACGGCCGCGTCAGGGTCAGCCGAACAAGTCACGCAGCGCGATTCGGCGGAGGTCTCGTCCGCCGAGTCGCGCTTGCAGGGTCGCGAGCTGGGATTCGACGGGGCCGATCGTCCAGCAGGCTTCGGCGTGCAGCTCTTCGATCGGCGGGCCGGACTCGTCGTTGAGCGGGCAGATGTCACGGCGTTCGACGAACGCGCCGGTCTCGTCTTCGTCGATCCAGCGCAGCGGCAGCCCTTGGGTGCGGCAGACGTAGGGACGTTCGTCGTAGATGCGGCAAGCGCCTTGGTCATCGAGAAACGCGCACGCGCCCGGCGGGTGAGGCTCGGCGTCGGCGAGCCACTCGGAGTGCGCGTCGAGGATGCGCTGCGCTTCGACCTCGAACACCGTGATCTGGTCGACGCAGCAGCTCGAGCATCCGAGCCGGCATTGCAGCCGCGTGCCGTGGGCCGCGGCGACGGTGACGGCCTCGCGGTCGACGTCTCGGTGCAACTGCTCGAGCTCGGTGCGGATGCGGTCGGAGTCGGAACGGCTCAACACGGGCTCCTTTCGACGACGGGAATTCGACTTCGATTCACCCTACGTCACACGCTTCCGAGCGGCAAGGCGACCCCGCCGGAATCCGCCCGCGCATGCCTCTTGACGGACTCGCGAGGATGCGCAAGATACGCCGACGATGACCGACACGCTGCCCGGCCCGCCCGCTTCCGACGCCCCGCGACGTGCTCCGATGCTCGCGACCACGCTCGTCGTGACGACCGAAGCCTCGGGAATCGATCGCTACGCTCGCGAGCTCGCCAAGCGCCTCGACGTGACGACGGTCGAGGTGCCGCGCTACACCGCACAGCCGCAGAACTTCGAGCCTCGACCCGGCACGCGTCTCCTTCACTTGCCGAACCAGCACTTCGGGCGTTTCGTCCCGAAGGACGGGCGGCACGTCGTGATCACCGTGCACGATCTCGCGCGGATGTGCTTTCCGTTCGAGCCCGAGCCGGCCGACGCACGGCGACGCCTCGACGCCGATGCCGACGGCTTGCGGCGCGCCGGGCATCTGATCTGCGTTTCGTCCGACACCGCGCGCGACGTGGTCGAGCGGCTCGGCGTTCTCGAGGATCGCATCACGGTGATCCCGAACGGGCACGATCCGGCCGTCTTCTGCGCCGACGCCTCCGATCCGCCCACGACGCCGCCCCGCCCGCCCCGCTACTTCCTCTACGTGGGATCCGAACGGCCACGGAAGAACCTCGTCGGCTTGCTGCGCGCGATGCGCCACCTCTACGACGCGCCAGACTCCTGCGACGTTCCGCTCGTCAAGGTCGGCCCGGCCGGCCGAACGTCGCGCTTTCGCGAGGCGCTGCTCGACGAAGCCGACCGGCTCGACCTCCGTGAATCGATCACCTTCCTCGACGGCGTCTCCGACACCGAGCTCGCCGCGGTCTATCGCGGCGCCCTCGCGCTCGTCGTTCCGTCGTTGCACGAGGGGTTCGGGCTCCCCGTGCTCGAGGCGATGGCGTGCGGCTGCCCGGTCATCGCTTCCGACGCCGGGGCGCTCCCCGAGGTCGCGGGCGGGGCCGCGCGCCTCGTCGATCCGCACGATCCCGTCACGATCGCCGCCGCCCTTCACGACCTCGCATCGAACGAAGCGGCCCGGCGAGACCTCGCGCAGCGCGGACTCGACGTGGCCCGCCCCCTGACCTGGGATCTCGCGGCCGAGCGCACCGCGGCCGTCTATCGCGCGCGCCTCGAAAGCCTCGAATCCGCCTCGCACCGATAGTCGTCCGAACGACGGGTTTGTACCCTCTGCCGCATGGCACACACGACGGATACCGGCCGCCTCGGTCACGCCTTCGACCGACTGCTGCACGCACGATTGCCGCTCCCTCTCGCACGTCTGTACGCGCGCGGATCCAACGCGGTTTCGGCGCGCAACCGGCTGCTCTCCGCGTACTATCTGCACGAAGCGACGCTCAAGCTCGCGGTGTCGATCGACGTCATGCGGATGCTCGAGCGCAAGTGGCACGACGCGCAGCTCGACCGACTCCTCGAGATGCTCGCGATGCCGTCGACGGGCGTCTTCGCAGCGCTGCTCCCGAAGCTCGCCGAGGAGGATTTCGAGGGCAAGGGACCGGCTTGCATCCTCTGCAAAGAGACCAAGGAGATCCCTGCTGTCGGCAGCGCCATCGAGGTGTTGTCGTTCGGGAAGGAACGCCGACGCTCGCTCGTCGCACCCTCGAAGCTCTACGAGCACTTGCCTGCGTTCCGTAATCGTCTCATCACGGGCGACGAGATTCCCGAGCCGTCGGAGTGCGCATCGATGGCCGAGGTGCTGCTCGACGCCTTCGCGCAGATCGCGTCGAACACGCCGATCCTCGAGCACTTGTCGCTCGGCGTCGTCGATTCGGTCAGCGAGATCAGCAACAAGTTGTCGCAGATCAAGTCGTTCGATCTGACCGGGCCGACTCCCGTTCGCACGAAGGCCGAGAAGATGCCGGCGAACGAAGCGTTCCGATCCGGATGCCCGTTCGCGAAGACTCCCGAAGGAACCTGGCTCCCGCTGCATCCGCTCGTGCGCTTCCGCGAAGACGAGTTTCTGCCGGAGCTCTTGTTCGTCGGCGGCGTCGACCCCGAGCTCGGGATCCTCTACTTCGACTACGTCACGGGGCGCGTCGACGATGCCGAAGCCGACCTCGAGTCGGGCGGACTCTCGTCGGCCGACGCCGACATGGCGCAGTTGATCGCGCGCGCACGCAAGAAGCCCGTCCAAGCGCCCGAGTATCGCGAATTCTCTCGCGAGAGTGCGAAGAAGTACCCCGCCTCGGGTCGCTCGAAGGGCGACAAGGCGAAGACGTTCGGCGAGTATCGACTGCTCGGAGAGCTCGGTCGCGGCGGCATGGGGATCGTGTATCTCGCCAAGCAAGAGACCGTCGGTCGTTTCGTCGCGCTCAAGCTCTTTCCGCCGGCTCTCGCGCAAGACGCCGTTGCGTCAGCGCGCTTCGAACGCGAGATCGCCGCGCTCGGGCGCTGCGACCATCCGAACGTCGTCAAGGTGATCGCGGCCGGCAAGGCCGAGCGCACGTCCTACTACGCGATGGAACTCGTCACGGGGACGACGCTCGCGGGTCTCGTCGATTCGCTTCCCGAGACGCACTCGCTCGCCGAGGCGATCTCGGTGGCCGCCGCGAAAGACCGAGAGTCGTTCGAAGGGCTGCCCGATCTGCCGAAGGTTTCGACCCCCACGGCACCCGAGTCGCCGCGCCCCTCGAGCCGACGCAACGCACTGCGCGAGATCGCCGACATGATGGCCCAAGCGGCCGAAGGCGTTCACCACCTGCACGAACACGGCATCCTGCACCGCGACCTGAAGCCCGCCAATCTCATGGTGTCGGCCGAAGACCAGCGCGTCGTGGTGATGGACCTCGGCCTCGCCGCCGTGGAAGGGACGAGCGTCACCCAAGACCAAGACGCCGTGCTCGGGACGCTTCGCTACATGGCGCCCGAACAGCTCATCCGCTCCGCGACCGAAGTCGATCGGCGCTCCGACATCTACTCGCTCGGTGCGACGCTGTACGAGCTCGTCACGTCGAAGCCGGTTCACGACGGTGATTCGCAGCCGCGCATCATCCAGCAGGTGCTGCACGAGGACCCGAAACGCGCGAGCGCCGTCGCGGACGATGTCCCGCCCGACCTCGACGCGATCCTGCTGCGCTGCCTCTCGAAGAATCCGAACGAGCGCTACCCGACGGCGATCGACCTCGCGCACGATCTCGAGTGCTTCGCGCGCGGCGAACCCGTCACGGCGCGCGTGCCGACGGCGCGCGAGCAGGTCTGGCGGCTCGTCGTCAAGTACCGCACGTACCTGGGACTCGTCGCCGCGGCGCTCGTCGCCCTGATCTCGCTCGCCGTCGTGAGCTTCGTGAAGATCTCGCAAGAACGCCGCGACGTCTTGCGACTGTCCGACCTCGAGTCCCTCGAAACGCTGCGCGTCGCCGAGCGATCGCTGTGGCCGGCGTTCCCGTCCAAAGTCCCCGAAATGCGGGCTTGGATCGAAGAAGCCCGAGCGCTCACGTCGCGCATCGACATGCACCGCGCGCGCCTCGAAGCCCTGCAACAGCGACCGAGCGTCACGTCTCGTACCGGCGCGAACGGAGGTCCCGCGGCGACGACCGCGGTCGAGGATGCCCTCGAATCGGAGCGCAATCAGGTCTCGAGCGGCCTCCAAGCAGCGTTCGAGAAGAACGACGCCGAAGCCTTGCTCCGGTTGAGTCGAGAGCGCAGCGAGATCGACGAGACGTTGGCCAGCTTCGAGAGCTCGGGGGGAACCCGCACGATCGACTTCGTGAGCGACGAAGACCAGTGGTGGCACGACACGCTCGAAGAACTCGTCGCGGAACTGGCCGAGTTCGAAGGCTCGACGATCCCGTCCGTGGAACGGCGCCTCCAAGGAGCCTTGACGCTCGAGGCCATGATGGCCGAGCGAGCCGACTCTTGGAAACGAGCGATCACCGACATCGAGACGAGCGATCACTACGGAGGTCTCGAGATCACACCACAGATGGGGCTCGTGCCGATCGGTCGGGACCCGGTCACGGGACTCGAGGAGTTCGCGCATCTGGAGAGCGGCGAGGTCCCCGAACGCGACGAAGACGGATCGCTGAGAATCGGGGAGGCGTCGGCGATCGTGTTCGTGCTGCTCCCGGGCGGCTCGTTCGTGATGGGATCCGAGAGCCCCGACCTCAGCTATCCCGATCGCATCCCCGACGTCGAAGTCCGCTTCGATTCGCATGCACAGCGCGAAGAGGCACCGTGTCATGCCGTATCGCTCGATCCGTTCTTCCTCTCGAAGTACGAGGTGTCGCAGGCGCAGTGGACGCGCCTCACGGGATCCAACCCGAGCCGCTACTCGATGGAAAGCGAGATCCCCGGTGTCCTCATCACGCCCCTCCACCCCTTGGAGAGCGTGAGCTGGATCGTCGCGAACACGGTCCTCGAACGCCGCGGCCTGAGGCTGCCGACGGAGGCGCAGTGGGAGTACGGCGCGCGCGGCGGAACCGACACGATTTGGTGGACCGGGGACGACGAGCAGAGCCTGCGGGGAGCTTGCAACATCGCCGACCGCACGGCGCGAAACGCCCGCATCATCCAGGGCATCGAGTTCGATGCGTGGCTCGACGACGGCTACGTCCTGCACTCGCCGATCGGGAGCTTCGCGGCGAACCCGTTCGGTCTGCACGATACGATCGGCAACGTCTGGGAGTGGTGTCGGGATCGCTACGGTGAATACCGACGACCGACGCGAGCGGGCGACGGCGAGCGATTCATGTTCGACACGGAGAACCGTGTGACTCGCAGCGGTCACTACCTACGGGACGCGACGTACGCGAGAAGCTCCAACCGCGACTTTCAGCTCTACACGTCGTCCCACGGCGGTCTCGGAGTGCGGCCCGCACGACTCGTCGACGGACTGCGCGACGACAGCGACGACTGACCGCGCACGGGGCCGGAGCGAAGAGGGCCCCGCGACGATCGCTCGTGCGGGGCCCTCGGTCGATTCGTTGGTTCGATCAGAAAGCGAAACGGATCGATCAGACGCGGCGTCGCATGAAGACGATGCCCGCGCCGAACAGCGCGATGAGCGCGATCCAACCCGCTTCGGTGAGCGTCGGAATGACGGTCGGGCCGCCGACGACGATGACGCGCGCTTCGGCCGTCTCTTCGAGCTCGACGCCCGGGTTGCCGAGCTCGCCCGGCGTCGCGGCGCCTCGCGCTTCGTTGACGATCGTCCCCGACGTCGCGGTCACGGTCGCCTTGTAGACGATCTCGATGTCAGCGCCCGGATCGAGCGGACCGAGGTCCGCGCACTCGAGGTCGCCACCGCCGGTGCTGCACGAAGGCGGGTTCGAACCCACGAGAACCGGATTCGCGAGACCATCGGGAAGCAAGTCCTCGATGGACGACTCGAAGAACGCGGACTCTCCCATGTTCTGCACGCGCAGACGGAAGAACACCTCGCTGCCGGTCGGCACCGAAACGCTCGGACCGTAGTTCGATCCGTCGGTCGACACTTCCTTCTCGACGAGCAGCATCGAGCTGAGGACGATCAGTCCCGGGTTCATTTCCTTTTCGCCCTCGATGAGCTCGATGGGCTCGGGCGCTTCGGTGGTGCAAGGACGCGGCTCGCCCTCCTCGCCAGGACCGAGGTCGAAGACCGAAACGATCTGCGGGTCGATGGTTCCCGGAGGCGCGTCGTCGCGGATCTGAACCGTGAAGAGCATCTGCGCGGGGCGCTGCTTGTCGATCTCGCAGAACGGACAGCGCACGCGCAAGATCTCCTTGTCGGGATCGTAGATGACGAAGCACTCGCCGTCCGTCTCTTCGCCCGCGAACGTGATGAAGTCGATCTGTCCGCCGATGCGCGAGAAGTCGAGATCGTCGTCGCCCATGATGTCCATGATCGCGCCCGTACGCGACTCGATGCGCACGCGGATCATGACCATCTGTCCGGCCGCCAGCTCGACCATCTCGCTGAAGACCTCGCCGTCCTTCGAGTATTCGATCCTGTAGTCGAACAACTCTCCCGCGTTCGCCGAGGGAAGCGGCGCCACGGAGGCGAATCCGAGCCAGAGCCCCAACAGGCAGAGCCCGGGTACGAATCGGTTTCGGAAGAAAGCAACCAAAGTACACCCTCCGGATCGTGACACCCCGCTGGAGCGTCGAGGTTCGGGCGAGATCTTCGATCCCGCGGTGAAAATCTCCCTTTCCGCGCAGACCCGGATTCTAGCCCATCCGAAGGCCGAGCACAATGTTCCGTGAGTTTCGAAGGGGCCGTTTCGCGCCCCGGAACACGCTCGCGACCGCCCCCGCCAGGCCCGGCTTTCCGAATGCGGCTCTCCGGGCCCGGCGGG
>JAUIME010000182.1 GCA_030433195.1 bacterium | reverse complement strand
TTTACATGCCCGGAGAAGCATAACCTTGGCTTTTGATTCCCTTTCAGTAGCGGCCCCGCAGTTTTCTTCGCTGACTACAGGGCTAACTTCACTCCGAGATACTATCAGCGGGCGTCCATAGTGTCAAGACACCGTGGGGCTTTCGCGTGTTCTTTCGGGAACGATTCGTGAAGATCCGTTCCGCGGTTGGTCGGCAATACGGGAGACGCGCCCCCGACGTTTGCGACATGCCGCATTTTTCGACACCTCGACCCATCATTTCTGGTGAGGTCGCGATCGTCAAGGAATTCGAATCCTCATGCCGGGACGCAAATCTCGCTCGGTCACGAGCTGATCTCGATTGGCTTCGAAGATCTCTTTCCACCGCGCCTCGCGCCCGTAATACTGTCGTGCGATTCCGGAAAGGGTTTCGTCCTTTTCGACGAGATGGATGCGCGCTTCGGACGTTTCGGATCCGGAATCGTCGCGCGATGGCGCTCGAGAGCGATCGATCTCCTCGTGCGGCACGATGTAGAGCGCGACGCCGGCGGGGAGGGGTTCGCGGCGGACGTCGGTGTTCGCCTCACGCACGGCCCACGCGAGCTCGGGATCACCGTAGACGATGTCCGCGATGAGCGTCCACGTGTCGCCCTCGGCCGAGGTGTAGCGACGCGAACCGAGTACGTACCCGCGATCGGTGCGGAGCGTGGCCCGGCTCACCCCCGAGTTCTCTTTCGTTCGGGGCTCGGATCGGGGATCCTTCGTCGTGGTGCGCAGATCGACGGGGTCAGGCTCGGGTGCGGGCACGTTCGAACCCGCGGTTTCGGGGGTCGTGTCGTCGCCAATTCGTTCGCGAGCCTCGCCTGGGGTCGTGTCATTGGCGCCGGCTCGGCCCGGGGCGGTCGTGGGATCGGTCGTTTCGGATTCCGCGGCTGCATTCGGGTCGACGGCGTCGTCGTCCGGGGTTTCGCCCGTCGATTCGGTGCGCCCTCGGAAGAAGGTCTCCAACTCGGATTCGTCGTCGCTCGTTTCGTCGCCGGCGGCGCGGTTTTCTTCGTCGGCGCGAGCCCGATCCTCGGCTTCGCGCACGGCCCTCTCGAAAGACGAGCCAGCGCGGCTGGCTCCCGAGGAGCGTTCGTCGCGCAGGTTGCCGAGGTCGTCACCCGAATCCAGGAATGCGAGCGCAGTGATGACGGCGATCGTCGCGAGAATGATGACGATCAAGACCTTCTCGAGGTTACCCATTCGAGCCCTCCCCGTGGGGTGATGTTGGAGCGTGTGGATGGAGCGCCCGACGACTCCCGCCCGGAGTCGGTGCGCATTCAGGATGGATGATGTTCAAACGACGATTGTAGTGTCGCCCCACGCGAGGTCAAGGACAAACTCGTGTGCGGACCTGCCGCGAATCCCGCATGTTTCCTGGGTTCGAGGCCGATCGTGTCGCGATCCGGTTTCGAGAGTTCAATCGTCGCGGCGACGTCGGCGACGGCGCACCCAACGCTTCTTGATCGCGTTGAGCGGGCGCGAAATCCAAAACGCCGAGAGCCAATGCCGCCGCCGCACGAGCGAGCGCTCGCGATCGTCGAGGAGCTCCGGCAAGTAGCGCGCTTTGAACTTCAAGATCGAGCCGCGGTCGGGTCGCGTCAGAATACGCAGCGGCCCCTTCGCGAGTCGGCGTGGCCGCAAGCAGAAGGCGGACGCGAAGTCGATGAGCACGGGTTCACCCGACGCCGTGACGAGGATGTTGCGCTTCTGGTGCAGGTCGAAGTGCAGCACGCCGCGTTCGTGCATCCGGTCGACGGTCGCTTCGAGGCGTTGGAACAACGCGATTCCGAAAGCGTGCGCGACTTCGCGACTCAGCACGGAGCCGTCGACGCGCGCGATGGCGAGAGCGCCACGGTCGAGTCTTCGATGCCAGCTCGGAAAACCCGGCGCGCCATGCAACCGGTCGTAGGCGCGTTCTTCGCGGTCGAGCAACCACGGGCCGATCCACCTACGAAAGAGGAGACCCTTGCCGCGAAAGTCCTTCACGACGGCGTCGCCTTCGGGGAATCGCTCGATGCGCAGCTCGGCGCGCGAGAAGCCGGACTTCACTCGAAGAGGAGCCGCGTCGGAAGCATCGTTCGCGGGCGGCTCCGAGCGGCTCACGGGAACTCGATGAAGAGCTTGAGCCCCAGAATGACGATGCCGAAGAGCACGGCGCTGAAGGTCCCGAACTCGCTGTTCTCGAAGATGAGCCCGAAACGCCAGGAGTGCTTCGGTCCCGGGTAGGGGCGAAGGCGCGGGATGAACGACGGCACGGTCTCGTTGTAGTCGCGCGCTTCCTCGTGGAAGCGTCGTTCGAGCCTCGCCGTTTCGACGCGGCATTTGTAGGGCAGGTAGTAGAAGAAGTAGACGGCCGTGAAGACCGGAAGCCCGACTGCGAGGAAGTAGATCCCGGGCGGTGAGAACCCCGATGCCGCGAGGCAGAAACCGAAGCCGATCAGGAACGTTCCCACGTACAGCGGATTGCGTACGTGAGCGTAGGGACCCGACGTGATGACGTCCTGGTTCTTGCGCAGGTGGCCCGCGGCCCACAGGCGCACGGCCTCGCCGAGCACGACGATCGCCACGCCCGTGAGGAAGAAGGGCCAGTTCGGCTGCGCGAAGTAGAGCAGCACGGGGACGGGCAGGAGCGCGAGGATGCGCCTCGGATACATTCGTTTGGATGACGCCACGGACTTCCCTCTCGAGTGGTTCGAACGATCGGTCGCGAGGCGCGGAATCGCGGTTCGGAAAACCGGTCCGATTCGAGGGTCGTCACGAGTCGCGTTCCACCGCCGGGGGGGATTCTACAACCCTCTCGTCGACTTGACACTCTCGACGGGCCTTTCCTACGATCGGGGTTTTCCTCGCGGGATTCCGACGTTCCGATCGGTGCGACTCCCGGTGGTGCGATGTGAGAACCTCGACGGTGCTCCACGCAAGGGATGTCCGCTGATTCCGGATCACTTCCGACTCGGATCACCGCCGATTCAGGATCACTGCTGAGGAGAATCTCGACATGGTGGGGTCGCCTCGTGTTCTCGCGACTCGGGCTGCTGCGATTCGCGCGCTGCCGATCCTGTTGCTCGCCTCCTTCTTCCTCTCCCTTCCGTCGTGCGCGTCGATGCCGAACGTGGAGCCTGCCTCCGCGATCGTGATGTGGCGTAGCTTCGAGCACGACCAGAGTGCGACGATCGTGACGCGCGACTTCGAGAACTACGAGACCGTGCAGCAGTCGGGGCGTCTCGATCCGAGCGTGAAGCTCGTCGACGGCGAGACGATGGGGCTCATGGTGCGCGTCTTGAAGGACCATCGGTTCTTCGATCGCGCGACCTCGGTTTCGGCGAGTGCGCAAGGTTTGGAAGGCGTGGCTCCGCAGATCATCGCGTACCGTGACGGATCGCGCGAGCTCACCTTGCCGTTCCTCGCCAAGCCCGGGGGTAACCCCGAGCACGTCGCTTGGGACCGCGACTTCGTGAAGATGAAGAACGCGCTCATCGAGATTCATCGCCAGACGTTCAGTCTTTCGGTCGCACCTCCCAAGCGGAGCCGGAGGTAGCTCGTGAGCGGATCGGCGCGCGAAACGGTCGTCCTCGTGATTCCGGCTTCGCTGTCGTCCCGCCGTCTCGAGCGCAAGATGCTGCTCGACGAGACGGGAACGCCGCTCATCCTCCACACGTGGATGCAGGCCCGTAAGGCGACGGCCGTCGATCGCGTCATCATCGCGACCGCGAGCGAAGAGCTCCGCGACGTGGCCGAGGCGGCGGGTGCCGAAGTCGTCATGACCGCGGAAGACTTGCCGAGTGGGACCGATCGTGTGGCGGCGGTCGCCGAGGCGCTCGGCGACGTGCCGTACTTCGTCAACCTCCAAGGCGACGAGCCGACCATCGATCCCGACGACATCGACGCCGTGGCGCAAGCGCTGCGCGCGGGGCCGCACGACATGGTGACGCTCTCGCAGCCGATCGCGGAAGACTCCGAGTGGGACGATCCGAACACCGTGAAGGTCGTCGTCGACGACGAGGGTGTCGCGCTGTACTTCTCGCGCGCCGCGATCCCGCATCCCAAAGCGGGGCGAGCGGGGCTTTCCACCGCCGATCTCGGCCGAAAGCACGTCGGGATCTACGGCTTTTCGCGCGCGCGGCTCCTCGCGTTCGCGCGGACGCCGCGCACGTCGCTCGAAAACCGCGAAGGTCTCGAGCAACTGCGCGCGCTTCAGAAGGGGATCTCGATCCGCGTGCTCGAGAGCTCCGGCAACACCGTAGGCATCAACTCGCGAGAAGACTACGACCGCTTCGTGGCTTCTCATCGAAACCGGCTCGTGGAAGGATCGGCGAGCGCGGACGGACGAAAGTGAATCCATGACGAAGATCATCTTTGTGACGGGTGGTGTCGTGTCTTCCCTCGGGAAGGGACTCACGTCGGCTTCGATCGGCATGCTCCTCGAGGCGCGCGGATTGCGCGTCAAGATGCAAAAGGCCGACCCGTACATCAACGTCGATCCCGGGACGATGAGTCCGTTCCAGCACGGTGAGGTGTACGTCACCGACGACGGCGCGGAGACCGATCTCGACATCGGCCACTACGAGCGCTTCACGAGCGGGGAGATCACGCAAGAGAGCAACTTCACGACGGGGCGGATCTACGAGTCCGTCATCGCGAAGGAGCGCGCCGGGAAGTACCTCGGCAGTACGGTGCAGGTGATCCCGCACATCACGGACGAGATCAAGAACTCGATTCGCGCGCTCGAAGGCCCCGACACCGACGTGATCATCACGGAGGTCGGCGGGACCGTCGGCGACATCGAGAGCCTTCCGTTTCTCGAAGCGATCCGGCAACTGCGGCTCGAATGCGAGCCCGACCAAGTGCTCAGCATCCATCTGACTCTGTTGCCGTACATCCGCGCGTCGCAGGAACTCAAGACGAAGCCCACGCAGCAGAGCGTCGGAAGGCTGCGCGAGATCGGGATTCAGCCCGATATCCTCATTTGCCGTACCGAGAAGCCGATGACGGACGAGATCACCGACAAGATCTCGTTGTTCTGCAACGTGCGGCGCGAGGCCGTGATCGAAGAAAAAGACGTCGACTTCAGCATCTACCAGGTGCCTTTCCTGTTGAAGGATCACGGACTCGACGATCTGATTCTCGAACGTTTGGGGCTCGAGGCGCCCCCCGGAAACCTCGACCGCTGGGCCGAGATGCTCGACACGCTGCAAGCCGGCGGACCCAAGGTCGAGATCGCGGTGGTGGGCAAGTACGTCGAACTGCACGATGCCTACAAGTCGATCTACGAATCGCTCACGCACGCGTCGATCGCGAATCGCGCGAGCGTCTCGATCCGCAAGATCGCGGCTGAAGACGTGGCGCGGGACGGTGCCGAGGCGCATCTGTCGGGTGTCGACGGCGTGCTGGTTCCCGGCGGGTTCGGACAGCGCGGAACCGAAGGGAAGATCGACGCGATCCGCTACGCTCGCGAGCGGTCGATCCCGTTCTTCGGGATCTGCCTCGGGTTGCAGTGCGCGGTGATCGAGCTCGCGCGCAACGTATGCGGACTCGAAGGCGCGAACTCGAGCGAGTTCGAGGAGAATCCGAAGCATCCCGTCATCTCGCTGCTCGAAGAGCAACGCGAAGTGGTCGACAAGGGCGGAACGATGCGTCTCGGCGCGTATCCGTGTCGTCTGGTGCCGGGAACGATCGCGCACGAAGCCTACGGGGAAGAGATGATTCGCGAGCGTCATCGTCACCGCTTCGAGTTCAACAACGCGTATCGCGATCAACTCGCCGAGCATGGCGTGATCGCGAGCGGGGTTTACCCCGACAAGGACCTCGTAGAAATCATCGAGTATCGCGATCACCCGTGGTTCGTCGCGGTGCAATACCATCCCGAGTTCAAGTCGAAGCCGATCGAGCCGCACCCGCTGTTCCGCGGATTCGTCGAGGCGGCGCTCGTGCATTCGGGCGCGTCGACACAAGCGAGCTCGGTGTCGCGCTGAATCACGAGGGGAGGCCATGATCGAAGCACGCACCGACCGACCGCCCGCGTCATTGATGTATTTCGTCGCGCAAGTCGCGACCCACGCGCGCATCGCGCTCGGCGAGATCCCGAACCCCGTCACGCGCGAGGCGACGCTCGACCTCGACTCCGTGAGTCACTGCATCGCGCTTCTCGAAGTGCTCGAGGAAAAGACCGAGGGCAATCGAACGTCCGACGAGTCCGAAGCGATCGAGAGCACGCTTCACGATCTGCGGATGCGGCTTCTCGATGCCGAAGACGCGGGTTGATCGATCGCGTCGTCCCTTCCCCCGGGCGCCTCGCTCAGTGCCCGCGTTCGCGCGATTCGTCGCGATCGCGCGCGGACTCTTCGTCGTCGTCGCCAGGTGTGTCGGCGTCTTCTTCGGACGATTCGTTGGCGGGAGGCAGGTAGCCGAGACGGCGGAGTCTCTCGATCGCGCTCTCGTCGGCCACTTCACCCACGCCTCGCTTGAGTGAGTTGCTGAGGGTTCGTTCGAGCCAGGTGTCGAGCTTGGCGCGCAGCTCCTCTACGATGTCACGGTTTGCTGCGGCGACGTCGCGCTGCTCGGACGGATCCGCGACGAGATCGAAGAGGCGATCCGGCTCGACGATCGTACGCGACTCGCCGCCTTCCCGTACGGTTCTCGGTTCCGGGACGGAGATGAGCTTCCACCGGCTCGTGCGAATCGACGCCTGCCGGTGCCGCGTGGCTTGCTGCGGATCACGCCATCGTTCGGTCGTCGCGAAGGCGGGGGATTCGGAGGCCGGGTCCGGCGTCAACGGCAAGCGCTCGCGCAAGACGCCCGGCGGGCGAACCCCCATAAGGTCGAGAAGGGTGGCGGGGAGCCATTCGGTCGCGACCTGCGCTTTCACGACACCGTTCGGGATGCGCGGCGGGTACCACAAGATCAACGGGACCACCAGCAGCTCGTCGTGCAATTGGATCGAGTGGCCGACGCGCCCGTGGTCGAAGAACTCCTCGCCGTGGTCACTCGTGACGACGACGATCGTGTTCTCGAGGAGGCCGCGGCGTTCGAGGTCGTCGAGCATGCGTCCGAAGTGCTCGTCGAAGTAGCGGATCTCGCCGTCATAAAGCTCTCGGATGGCGTCCGCTCGATCTTCGTGCTCGAGGTAACCGCGAACACCGCCGTCCTCCATCTTTCGCATCGCGTCGTAGCTCGCGTGCTCGGCGGGCGGCACGGGCGCACCTCGTGCCGCGTCGACGTAGCGGAAGCCGTCGGGAGGATCGTAGGGGTAGTGCGGATCGTAGTAGTGCAGGTACGCGAAGAATCGATGATCGCCATGGTCGTCGAGCCACGACAAGAATCGGTCGGTCACGTCACCGGCGAGATCGTGAAACGCTTCCTCGAAGAACTCGAATCCCTGATCGAAGTTCTGCGGGCGACACACGAGCGAGTTCGCGGAAACAGCGAACGTCGTGACTCCGTCGTCTTGCAGCTTCTCGGCGATCGTCTCCGCGTCACTCGGAAGGAAGCACGAGTCCGCGAAGATCACGCCATGAGTCAGGGGAGGCAGGCCCGTGAGCAACGATGCCGTCGCCGGCCAGGTCCAGGGAGCCGCCGACACCGGAGCTTCGTATCGAAGGCCGCTCTCGGCGAGTGCGTCGAGACGGGGGCTGGTATCTCGGTCGTGGCCGTAGCAACCGAGGTGGTCGGCGCGCACGGTGTCGACCACCACGTAAAGCAAGTTCGGTTTTTCACGCGACGCACTCGTTCGAGAGATCGATTTCTCGGTCGTAAGCTGCGGCTCTCCGAAGCCGCAAAGCACGGGGAGGTCGTCTTCGGAGCGCTCGTTCGGGAACGACGTGCGGAACGTGAACGACGTGGGACCGCCCTTGTCGAGCGTGAGTTCGAACGGGACCCAGTCCTTGGCGTCCGGTTCTCGTTCGGGCGCGAGCACGCGATCGAAGATCGGCTCGCCGTCGACGAGTACCTCGAAGCGCACTTCGTCCGCGAAGCGCTGCGATTGCTTGGCGATCCCGGCGGAGAAGGAGAGGCGGGCGTTCGCCGGAGCGTCGACCGTGAACGTCGCTCGCGCGGGCGGCGTCATCACGAGGGCCGGCTGCTCGCCACCTCGATACAGCTTGCCGGCCGCCTTCTTCGTGGTCGTCTCGAAGCGGCCGGGAGCGATCGGGCGCTCGGGATCTTGTTCGACCTGCTCGGCTTCGTGGATGTTCTCGTGAAATGCGTATTCGAGCGTCTCGACGAGCATCGTCGACGAGGAAATCCCGTCGTTCGGGGCCTCGGAACCGCCGCAGCCGGGCACGACCGAGACGAGAGCGAGCAGCGCGGCGAGGAGGACAAGCGTTGCGCGGTCGATCGAAGTCGGATGCGGGCAAGGGAGACGCATGGGAGGGTTCTCGAGTCATGGGAGGCGAGATCGCGACGACGACTTCCGAGTGTATCGTCGCGCTCTCGCGCATGTCAAAGACCTGACGGGAGTTCGGTTGCGCGGCGGGGCCACGGCGGATACTCTGATCGGGGGAGGCGACAGCCGTGCTTCCGAGAGTATCGGAATCCGAGCGGCGTCGACCTGACGCTTCCATTCGAAACGGGCGGTGCCATGAAAGTCCTGTTCGTCGAATACTCGTTCGACAAGATGTTCAATTCCGGGCCGGCGGCGCTTTCGGCCGTGCTCAAGCGTGCGGGCCACGAGGTCGCGCTGCTTCCGGCGAATCCCGGTTTGTCGAAAGAGGACTTCCTGCGGCAATTCCAAGAGCACGACGCCGACCTCGTCGC
>JAUIME010000952.1 GCA_030433195.1 bacterium | reverse complement strand
CGTGCTGCGTCGCGGGGTCGGGCCCACGATCGAAGCTCGGCATCGCCGACGTCTGCACTTTATATGCGCCGTAGTTGAAGTCGAGCGCCCCGACCACGGGCTCGGCGAGTACGTCGAAGGTTCGCACGGGCGGAAGCAGCTTCTCGACCCCGATCGTCGCGGAATCAGCGGCAATCGCCGCGAGGCCGTACGCCGCGAGTACGAGACGATCTCCGTTCTCGTCGTCGAAGAGCTTCTTCGGCTCGTTGTCGAGCGGGTGCGGATCCCGGAAGACTCGCCGTGCGAAAGGGTCGTCGCCCGTGAACGAACGCGTCGGCAACACGATCGGAATCTCGTCGTACGACTGACGCCCGCCGATCGCGACGGCCCCCGCCGGAACGCGCACGCGCATGCCTTCGAGACGCTCGAGCACGCGCCCCGCATCGTCGGCATCGGCCGGCAACACGAGATCGACGGCCGGGATCTCTTCGTCGAGGTCGACCCCGCGGCGGACGCGAAGCACCAACGTCGGACGCGAGAGTTGCGTGAGATAGTGATACTCGGCGACCCGCCCGCGCAGCACGACTTCGTCGCCGACCGCGAGCTCGTGATCGCCGCCGCCCTCGCCGCGCACGAGGTCCTTGCCACCGAGATAGACGTAGATGCCGTCGGACGTCCGCGGGTCGCCGTCGCTCTCGCCGGGGCGATTCTGCACGTAGGCGCCGAACAACGGATCTCGGCCCGCTCGAGGCTGGACGATCTTCTGCGTCACGATGCCGCGAACGAGCACGTCGCGGCCTTGGAACGGCGACGCGAATCGCGACCCCGATGCGTCATCGGCGACGTGCCCCTGCACGACCCCGATCGGAACGGGCGATTGGGACGCCTGCTCCGATGCGCCTGCGTACGCGGAACTCGCCACGACGACGGACCCGAACAGAGACAAGACGAGCGCGATCGGTGCGATTCGGAAGGACACGGAACTCTCTCCTCGGCAGCGTGGAAGGCGTGACGCCGCATCCGCGGAGCGGCGTTCGGATCATAGCATTCGCGTTGCCGTCACCGCGCCGCCACCGAGACAGGTCTAGGGACGCGATGCGCCCGAATTTCGGCCGGCATTCGCAAGGTCCGACGCGGCGAGATCGCGCTCGAGACGACCGAGGATCTCGCGCACCGCGCGCTCGTAGCCGAGGACGAGCGCTTCGGGTGAACGGTTCTCGACCGTGACGCGCGACTCGTAGTCGGCTTGCCGCAAGAGCACGGCGCCCGTGTCGTCGTTGCGCAGCACGAAGGTCTGGATGGCGACGACCGCAGCGAGATCGTCGGGATCTCGATAGTCGCCGTGGAACGTCCGCACCGAGCCTTCGAGCACGTAGTCGGCGTCGAGAAGACTCCCGGGTTCGACGACGCCCGCGAACAGACCCGACTCACGCAACCAGGATCCCGTGAGCTGCGACAGGAGCGCCGGCACCGGAACGAAGAACCCGTGGTAGTAGTCCGCCTCGAAACGCGACGGGCCCGACGAGTACACGAGTTGGCGCGACTCGAAACCGGGCGCCGTTCGAAATGCGCGGACCGCCAACATCGCGGGGTCGCCGTCGGCGTCGACGAACGGCCCGTCGGCCCGCGCCGCTTCCCCGCGCTCGACCTCGAGGCTGAAGAAGACA
>JAUIME010000181.1 GCA_030433195.1 bacterium | reverse complement strand
GCGGGGCCGCGAGGGTTGCGGCCAAGAGCATGACGGCAAGCGAGACGAGCAGCGAGAATCGGAAAGGGTGGCGCCGACGAGCGGTCGTTGTCGAAGGCGTCACCTGGCCGATCAAGCGTCGAGACCTCGCAGGACGAGAACCTTGGGCTCGGTCATCTCTTCCATCGCGAAGCGGACCCCCTCGCGACCGAACCCGGAATCCTTGGTGCCTCCGTAGGGGAAGTTGTCGACGCGAAAGGTCGGGACGTCGTTGATCAGCACGCCGCCGTAGTCGAGCTCGCGGAACGCGTGCATCGCTTTCGTGATGTTCTGCGTGAAGATCCCCGCCTGAAGGCCGAACCGGCTCGCGTTGCATGCCTCGATGGCGTCCGAGAACTCGTCGAACGGCTCGACGACGGTGACCGGGCCGAAGACCTCGTCCTTGCAGACGCGTTGGCCGGGATCGACGTTCGTGAGCACGGTCGGCGGCAGGACGGATCCGTCCGCTTCGCCGCCGCAGTGAACGACCGCGCCGGCCTTGCGGGCTTCCGCTACCCACTCGGTGACGCGCTTGACGTGCACGGGCTCGATGAGCGGGCCCACGACCGTTGCCTCGTCCATCGGATCGCCGCAGGGGAGCGCGCGCGACTCCTCGACGAAGCGTTCGAGGAATGCGTCGAATCGCGAGGCGTGCACGAAGATCCGCTGCACCTTGATGCAGACTTGCCCCGCGTGCGCCCAGGCACCGTTCAAAATTGGCGGCATGCACGCGTCGAAGTCGGCGTCCTCGTCGACGATGCACGGCGCGTTGCCGCCGAGCTCGAGCAAGACCTGCTTCCTTCCGGCGAGGCTCTTGAGCTTCCAACCGACGGTATCGGATCCCGTGAACGACAAGACCTTCATGCGGTCGTCCTCGACCATGCGCTGGGCGACCTCGGGTCCGCAGGGGACGACGTTCAGCGCGCCGGCGGGGAGCCCGGCTTCTTCGAGGATTTCGGCGAGCACGAAGCTCGTGATCGGGCATTGGGGCGGGGGCTTGAGGACGGTCGAGGCTCCGACCGCGATCGTGGGGCTGAGCTTGTGCGCGACCAGGTTGAGCGGGAAGTTGAACGGCGAGATCGCGGCGACCGGGCCGCGAGGAACCCGCTCGTACAGGCACAATCGTCCTTCTCCGGCCTGGTTCAGGTCGATCGGGAGGACTTCGCCGCGTTCGCGCGTGAGTTCGGCGGCGCCGAGCTCGAACGTGACGACGGCGCGCGCCACTTCGGCGCGGCTGAAGCGGATCGGCTTGCCGCTCTCCCGCGTCATGAGGAGGGCGATTTCTTCGGCCCGTGCTTCGAGCGCCGCGGCCGTGCGGCGCAGGATCGCGATGCGTTCGTGTGTCGGCAGACGGCGCGTCGTTTCGAACGCGTCGGTCGCCGCCGCGATCGCGTCGTCGAGATCGTGCGCGGAGCCGATGCAGACTTCACCGACGACCGTTCCGTCGAAGGGATTCGTGATCGCTTCGACGTCGTTCGTCGTTCTCGATTCTTCGCCGATGCGAAGGGAATATGCCATGATCTCTCCCGATAGCCGACGAGTTCGTGAGGCTTCCCCCGATTCGCGCTAATCCTAGCATGGTACGCCGCCGGGCGTGCATTCGATCGCGGGTGGGAACTCGTCGATCACGCCCGTGCGCGAACTTCGATGGATCGAGAAACCTCATGACTCGAGCCGATGATTGGATCGGACGCCGTCACCGTGTCGTTCCGCGCGGGGTCGGCCAGTTTGCGGGAGAGACGACCGCGGCCGAGGCGCACGGAGCTTGGCTCGTCGACGCCGATGGGCAGCGATTGATCGACTTTGCCGGCGGGATCGGCGTGATGAACGTCGGCCACGGCGACGAACGCGTGGTGGCGGCGATCAAAGAGCAAGCCGAACGGCTGCTGCATACCTGCATTCACGTCGCGACGTACGAGCCGTACGTGGCGCTTTGCGAGAAACTCGTGGAGCTCTTCCCGCACGGCGACGCAACGAAGGCGATGCTCGTGAACACGGGCGCCGAAGCCGTCGAGAACGCGGTGAAGATCGCGCGGCAGGCGACGGGACGCTCGGCGATTCTCGCGTTCACCGAGGCGTTTCACGGCCGGACGATGATGGGCATGACCCTCACGTCCAAGACCAAGTACAAGGTCGGGTGCGGTCCGTTCGCGCCCGAGGTGTACCGGTTGCCGTATCCGCGGATCTTCCACGACGGCGGCGGCCTCGACGAGGAGGCGTTCTCGCGGCGCGAGCTCGCGCGGCTCGAAGACGCGCTCTCGAATCGCGTCGCTGCCGACGACCTCGCGGCGATCATCCTCGAGCCCGTGCTCGGCGAAGGGGGCTTCGTTCCGGCGCCGTTCCCGTATCTCGTCGGTTTGCGCGAATTGTGCGATCGCCACGGGATTCTGCTGATCTGCGACGAGGTGCAGTCCGGGTTCTGTCGCACCGGTCGATGGGCGGCCTACGAGCACGCCGGGATCGTGCCCGATCTCTCGACTTGGGCGAAGTCGATGGGAGGCGGACTGCCGATCGGGTGCGTGATCGGACGCGCGGACGTCATGGACGCGGCCCTTCCGGGCACGATCGGCGGCACCTACGGCGGCAACCCCGTGGCCTGCGCCGCGTCGCTCGCGACGATCGCGGTCATGGAAGAGCGCGACCTGAACCGGCGCGCGACCGAAATCGGCGAGGTGGTGCGCAGTCGCTTCGAGCGCCTCGAGAAGGAGTCGCCGCTCGTCGGGGACGTGCGCGGACTCGGTGCGATGATCGGTCTCGAACTGTGCTACGACCGCGATCCCTTGCGTCCCGCCGGCGACGTGGTGACCGACGTGACGGCGCGCTGCCGCGAAGCAGGCGTCATCGTGCTGCCGGCCGGCCGCGACGGCAACGTGCTGCGTGTGCTGTCGCCGCTCGTTATCGAAGACGACGATCTCGACCGCGGACTCACCGCGATCGAGGAGGCCGTGCTCGCGCACACTGCGGAGTCCACCCGATGAAGCCTTTTGCGATCGCGGGCATGCAGCTCGAACTCTCTGCGCTCCACGAAAACATCACCCAGATGGGAACTCGCCTCGACGTGCTCATGAACGTGTATCCCTGGGTGCAGATGGTGGTCTTCAGCGAGCTCGCGCCGTTCGGGCCGCTCGTCGCGAATGCCCGCGAGTTCCCGGCGCCCGAGGAAGACACGTTCCGCGAGTGGGCCCGCAAACACTCGATCTGGCTGTTGCCCGGTTCGATGTTCGAGATCGACGATGGCAAGATCTACAACACGTCGATCGTCATCGACCCGAGTGGCGAAGTCGTCGGCAAGTACCGCAAACTCTTTCCGTTCCGCCCCTATGAAGAGGGCGTCGAGGGCGGCGTGGACTTCCTCGTCTTCGACGTGCCGGACGCGGGGCGTTTCGGCGTTTCCATCTGCTACGACCTCTGGTTCCCGGAGACCGCCAGGACGTTGGCGGCGATGGGCTGCGAGGTGATCCTGCACCCGACGCTCACGGGAACCATCGACCGCGAGGTCGAGCTTTCGATCGTCCGAGCGACGGCCGCGCAGAACCAGTGCTTCGTGTTCGGCATCAACGGATTCGGAGATTGCGGCAATGGACGATCGATCATCGCGGGGCCTGCAGGCGAAGTGCTGTACCAGGGCTACAGCGCGCCGGAGCTGATCCCGCTCGAGATCGATTTCGATCGCGTGCGGCGCAGTCGTGAAGTCGGCCTGCGCGGGCTCGGGCAGCAACTCAAGAGTTTCCGCGACCGCAAAGTCGAGTTCAACGTCTACGGTCCCGGGGGCCGCGAATGGCCTTACCTCCAGAGCCTGGGGGCGCTCGCGAAGCCGGAGCGCGGCTCGCGGATCGGGCTCACGAATCCCAAGGACATCGCCTGATGGTCGACAAGAGCGACTTTCGCGGCTACTACGCCGCGTCGCAGTTCCGCGTGGAGACGTGGAACCAGCTCAAGCACCTGACCCAGCGGCTCGCGCGTCGCGTCGAAGCCGGCCGGGACGTCGCGGACATCGAGAGCTCGATCGCGGCCGATCTGGAGCTGCTCATGCGCATCGAGCGATCGTGGGCGTTTCCCGGATTCTCGGTCTGTGCCGATCTCCAGCAGATGCTCGTCGACAAGCGTTACGGTGCGCTGCAGCGGCAGACCGCGCGCGCCGTGCGTCTGCTCGTGGGTGGCGGCTACCGCCGGCGTGACCTGAGTGCGTTGCGCTCCGCGCACGAGGATCGCAGCACGCGCCGTGATTCCGACGGGGAGGGGCTCCTCGACGCGGATCTCGATCGCGAACAACGGCCGTACTTCGAGATTCTCATCGTCGACGAAATCGATGCATCCGAAGAGGCCGACGTCTGCGCCCAGCTCCTCGAGATGCGCGACAAGGACGACGAGTTCATCTACGACATCGTCGTGGTGCCGAGCTTCGAGGATGCGGTCATCGCGGTACTGTTCAACCACAACATCCAGGCGTGCGTGCTGCGGTATCAGTTTCCGATCGAGTCGTCGTCGGCGCTCGACGAGCTGCGTCACTACGTCCAGATGGTGTCGCCGAAGCTGCTCGAACGCGCGGAGAACGATCCGAGTGGCGCTCTCGCGGAGGCGATTCGCGAGCTGCGTCCCGAGCTGGATTTGTTCAAGGTGACCGACGAGACGTTCGGTAGTATCGCCGCGAGCGACTCGCGGTGCTTCCGCCGCGTCTTCTATCGTCAAGAAGACTACGTCGAGTTGCACCTGAGCATCCTGAAGGGGATCCACGAACGCTACGAGACTCCGTTCTTCGACGCGCTTCGCGAGTACAGCCACAAGCCGACCGGCGTGTTCCACGCGCTGCCGATTTCGCGAGGGAAGTCGATCTCGAAGAGCCACTGGATCCAGGACATGGGCGAGTTCTACGGCCGCAATATCTTCCTGGCCGAGACGTCGTCGACGACGGGCGGACTCGATTCGCTGCTGCAGCCGACCGGCCCGATCAAGGAGTCGCAGCGCAACGTGTCGCGAGCGTTCGGCGCCCGGCAGAGCTACTTCGTGACGAACGGGACGTCGACCGCCAACAAGATCGTCACGCAGGCGCTGGTGCGGCCGGGCGACCTCGTGCTGCTTTCGCACGACTGCCACAAATCGCATCCCTACGCGCTGGTTCTCGCGGGCGCGCAGCCCGTGTACCTCGACGCTTACCCGTTGAACGAGTTCACGATGTTCGGGGGCGTGCCGCTACGCGAGATCAAGCGGCAGCTCTTCCGGCTGCGCCAGGCCGGCAAGCTCGATCGCGTGCGCATGCTGCTGCTCACGAACTGTACGTTCGACGGCATCGTCTACGATCCCGAACGCGTGATGCGCGAAGTGCTCGCGATCAAGCCCGACATGGTCTTCGTGTGGGACGAGGCGTGGTTCGCGTTCGCGCGCGCGACGCCGACCTATCGACGACGTACCGGCATGCGCGCCGCGGGTCGACTCGCGAAGCGGTTCGCGACCGACGCCTATCGTGAGCGTTACGCGGCGTGGGTCGAGTCGAGAGCGAAACTCGATTCGAACGACGAAGCGACGTGGACCGACCACGACCTGCTTCCCGATCCGGACGTGGCTCGCATCCGCGTGTACGTCACGCAGTCGACGCACAAGACGCTCACGTCGCTGCGGCAAGGGTCGATGATCCACGTCTTCGACCAAGACTTCGGGCAGTCCGCGCGCGAGGCGTTCCAAGAGGCGTACATGACGCACACGTCGACGTCGCCGAACTATCAGATCCTCGCCTCGCTCGACGTCGGGCGTCGCCAGCTCGAGCTCGAAGGGTACGAGCTCGTGCGGCGAAGCGTCGGGCTCGCGATGATGATCCGCCGGCAGATCGTCGACCATCCGCTGCTTCGCAAGTACTTCCGTGTGCTGCGTGCCTTCGAGATGATTCCGGAGCAGTATCGCCCGTCGGGTCTCGAGCGCTTCTACGATCGCCAGGTCGGGTTCACGCGCATGGAGGATCATTGGCGTCAGGACGAGTTCGCGCTCGACCCGCTGCGCATCACGCTCAACATCGCCGCGACGGGCATGGACGGAAACTCGTTCCGCAGGATGCTCATCGAACGATTCGACATCCAAATCAACAAGACGACGCGCAACACGGTGCTGTTCCTCGTGAACATCGGCTCGACGAGCGGTTCGGCGACGTATCTGCTCGACGTGCTCGTTCGTGTCGCGCAGGAGCTCGACGACGCGAGCGATCAGCAGAGCGATCTCGATCGCGCCGCGACGGCAGGGCGGGTGCGAGCGCTCACCGACACGCTTCCGCCGCTTCCGCACTTCAGCCGCTTCCACGAGGCGTTCGTCGACGATACGACGGGCGGAACTCCCGAAGGCGACATGCGGCGAGCGTTCTTCCTCGCCTACGACTCGGAGCACTGCGAGCACCTGAAGCTCGAGGGCGAGGTGGCGAGCGCGATCGACGCGGGACGAGAGGTCGTGTCGGCGTCGTTCGTGACGCCGTATCCGCCGGGCTTCCCCGTGCTCGTTCCGGGGCAGGTGGTGACGGACGACATCCTCGCCTACCTGCTCGCGCTCGATGTGAAGGAGATCCACGGTTACGACGCGGGGCGTGGCTTGCGCGTCTTCCGGCAGGGCGTCTTGGACGAACTTGCAGGGGAGAGCCGCGCCGTCGCCGCGCCCCCGAAAGAAAGGAAGAAGAAGAAACGATGACGGAGAAGAAACTCAACGGCCTTCCCGATATTCGGCGTCACTTCCACCGCAGCGAGATGCCGACGTACTTCGTGAGCGCGACGCCGTTCAACCTGCTCGGCATGGACGAGTGGGTTCGCGACTTCACGTTCATCAACTACATCGATTGCTTCGACGGCGCGCACCCGAACATCTTCGTGCCGTCCGAGCGGCCGCATCCGATCTTCGAGAGCATCGAAGAGATCACGAACTACCTGCTCTCGCATCCTGAGGTCGAGGCTCTCATCAAGCAGAACGCTCCGGGGGGCCGCGGGCCTCGCGGCAACGCGGCGTTCCTCTTCTTCGACGAACAGACCGAAGAGTTGTGCGAGAAGCTCGGGCTCCAGTTGTGCTTCCCGCCCGCGAAGCTGCGACAGCGCGTCGACAACAAGATCATGACCACGCGTATCGGCAACGAGGCCGGCGTGAAGAGCGTCCCGAACGTGCTCACGAACGTGAAGGACTGGGCGCATCTGCAGTCGATCGCCAAGCGGCGGAAGCTCGGCGAGAAGCTCGTCCTCCAGACCGCGTACGGCGACTCGGGCCACACGACGTTCTTCATCTCGTCCGAGAAGGACTACGCGAAGTACGCCGAAGAGATCGAGGCCGAGAAGGAAGTCAAGGTGATGAAGTTCGTGCGTTGTCGCGGATCGGCCCTCGAGGCATGCGTGACGCGGCACGGAACGATCGTGGGCCCGCTCATGACGGAACTCGTCGGCTTCAAGGAGCTTACTCAGTACAAGGGCGGATGGTGCGGCAACGAGGTCTTCGCCGATGCGTTCCCGCAGAAGGTGCGCGACTTCGCGCGCCGATCGGCGTTCAAGATCGGGGAGGCGCTGCGCAAGCGTCGCTACCGGGGATACTTCGAGATCGACTTCCTCTCGGATCTCGACACGGGCGACGTGTACCTCGGCGAGATCAACCCGCGTATCACGGGCGCGAGCTCGATGACGAATCTCGCGACGTTCGCGCACGCCGATGCGCCGTTGTTCCTGTTCCACTTGCTCGAGTACTCGGGCATCCCGTTCGATCTCGACGTCGAGGACATCAACCGACGATGGGCGGACGGTTCCAACATCGACGATTGGAGCCAGCTCGTCATCAAGTACACGGGTACGGACATCACTCCGATCGGCGAAGCACCGTGCTCGGGCGTGTGGGAGCTCGGGGACGACGGCAGCGTGGAGTTCATCCGACCGCAGACGCATCGGCGCACCGTGCGACGCGAGAACCGCGCGTTCTTCCTGCGCATCGCGGGCGAGGGCGATTGGTTCTACGAAGGCGCGGACCTCGGCATCCTCGTGACGCCGGGCCGTCTGATGACGCGCGGCTTCAAGCTCACGAATCGGGCGAAGGCGTGGATCCACGGGATTCGCGAGCACTATCGACCGGGGAAGGCCACGAAGCGCGAGCACGCGGAGGCGGCCGATCTGGCTGATCTCGGCGGGTTCAAGTTCCTCTAGGGGCGCACTTCGATGGGTGGATCCAGGAGGCCGCGGCCCGCGATCCCGGTTCGGTTTCGATGGGTGCGGGAGGACGTGCCGGGGCCGGCTTGGAAGGCGCTCTTCGACCGAGCGTGGCCGTCGTACCACAAGTGGTTCCTGCGCGAGGGCGACCGCGCACGGCCCACGCTGCGTGCGTCGCGCGCGGCGCTGGCGAAGCACATGCCCGAGCTCGTCCCGGTCTACGAACAGCTCGTGGCGTGTGCGGGTGGGGGGCGGCAGGCCGCGCGTCTGTTGAGTCTGTACCGTCCGACGCCGTACGTGACGGGATGCTCGCAGGCCGTGTGGCTGCGTGGGGCGCCGCTTCTCGTGCGCAACTACGACTTCCATCCGGCGGCACACGAAGGGGTCTTCCTCCATAGCGCTTGGAGCGGAACCCGAACGATCGTCGCGAGCGATTGCCTGTGGGGCGCGCTCGACGGGATGAACGAGCACGGTCTCGTCGTGTCGTTGGCGTTCGGAGGGCGCCGCGAGGTCGGCGACGGCTTCGGGATTCCGTTGATCCTGCGATATGCGCTCGAGACCTGCACGACGGTGCCCGAGGCGTGCGAGCGCTTCGACGGCGTCGACCTGACCTTTATCGGCGGG
>JAUIME010000180.1 GCA_030433195.1 bacterium | reverse complement strand
TAGCGCATTGCATCGAATCGTCGCATGGATTCCATTCCTCCGAGAGTCCCGTGGATCCGGCTTCGGATCAGGGGCGGGGTCGACGCACCGGACGTGGGGGCTCGGCTCGAGACCGACGACCACGCGGCGCGCGGGTACTGGAAGGGGCCGGAAAAAGCATGTACGGGGTGGCCAGGGCTCGACACCTCGAAACAAGGCGAGGGAAGCCCTTCCCGCAGCTCGATTTCCTCGATCGGAAATTCGAGGATATCCGGTCGGCCGGATTTCCGCAACGATCGCGTTTCGGGGCCTCTCGCGGGCGCAGGAGCACGGGTCCGAAGGCTCGGCGGCCCGCTCGACGGCCGCTCGTTGAATCTCCGGGTCAAGTCGCCCCGGCATCTGCCGACAATCCACCGAACCTTCCGCTCTCTGCCCCGCGCTCACGCCGCGACTCCGCGACACCTCCCACAGCAACGTCCGCAATCCCACCGCGTCTCGAGGTCCCAACGCCCATGAACCTGTACCTGAACATGAGCTATCGGCTCGCGACCCTCATCGCGGTTGCGGCCGTCGTGCTCGTCTACGCGGCCGGAATCGCCGGCTACATGCACTTCGAAGGGGTCTCGTTCACGACCGCAGCCGTCTACTGCGTCCAAGCGATGGTCAAGCTCGATCCCACGGTCGGGGCACCGCTCTCGGCGCCCGCGCGCGATCTGACGGCGCTCCTGATCATCTGCGGCCCGGGGATCGCTGCGTTTTACTTGCTCGCGATGGCCTACGTGGCGAATGCCCACTTCCTCGACTACCGACGCAGCCGCAACATCCGCAAGTTCGCCGAGCAAAAGCGGCTCGAACGTGCTGCACGGACGCCCGAGATCGCCGGCGGCATCAAAGCGCAGGTCGGCTACGACGCGAGCCTCGCGTTTGGCAAGTCCGTCCACATGACGGGGCAGGAATCCGCCGCCGCGCGAGCGATGTACGCGGTCGACGAAGAGCACCACGTCAAGACCGTCGCGCGCGAATCGGATGTCGAGCACATCCAAGCCGTCACGGGAAGCCCGACCTCGCGCTCGCTCGGCCCCGTGAAGCCGATCGAAGACACGCGCCGCACGGTGGCTCTCGTCGACGACGACCCGATCATCCTCCAGATCTACACGAAGCTCTTCGAGGACGCCGGCGTCAAGACGATCACGGCCAGCAACGGCGTCGACGCGTTCCAGATGATCGAGCGCGAGCTCCCCGACGTCGCGATCATCGACTACCGCCTCCCGCTCCTGTCCGGCATCCAGCTTTGCGAGAAGGCGCGCCACGAAGTCACGCTGTCGAAGATGAAGATCATCCTCTTCACGCAGGACGAGCAGCGCCAGACCCGCGACCACGCCATCGAAGCCGGCGCCGACGTCGTCGTCACGAAGAACCACGAACCGTCGGTCCTCGTCGGCACCGTGCTCGGCATGCTGCACTGAGGGTTCTTGCGGGACCGGGCTCTTCGACGTACCGCAGTCCATGACCCGAGCTTCACCGCGAAGCGTGCGACCTCAACGCCTGCGTACAATCGAGAAGCAGCCGACGACAACCAATGCGGCGAACAGCAGCGCCGACACCTCGTCGCTGACGAGCGGCACCGGCTCCGGAGCGACGAAGATGTAGTCGCTCGAATCCGTGTTTCCGAACGCGTCCGTCACGGTAAGGCGCACGCCCCCCACGATCTCACTGCATTCGACCGTCGGATTCGGGTCCCCGTCGTCGAATACGTAGAACGTGATCGAATCGCAGTCACCCGGGACACCGCTGAACTCCGCCGGTGTGCACACCATGTGATCGGGTGCACTGAGGTCCGCGCCACCTTGTGCACGAGACGAAGGTACCGACTGGCCGCTCCCGTTGATCGCGCTCGTCGTTCCGCCTCTCGTGGGAGGTTCTTCGTCGGTGCTCTCCGAGAAGTACCAACTCCGCCCCGATCGAAGCCCACCGCCCTCCACTTTGTACGAACGCGAACCCGCCGCTACGGTCTGCCCGAGTGTCGCGGTGATCGTGAACGTGACGCACGAACCGGACGGTATCGGCGTCGTGCTCGTTCGAAAGCACCCAACGGCCTGACCGCGCACGGTGGTTTCGGTGTAGGTCCACGCTCCCTCGCTCGCCGCGCCCGTACTCGCGAGAAGCGGACGGGGGGAACGTTGGAAGCGCGGCCTCGGGAAGTACACCTGATACACAGGACCCGAGCCTCCGGTCACCGTGACCTTGTAGTCGGCCTCGTGTCCGGTCCCCCTTCCGCAAGTGTGGTCGACTTCGACCGTCACGGCACCGCCAGCCTGCGAGGCTCCGAAGATGCCGGCGAGCAGGAGCGAGGCGACGACATGGAGATGATGAGGCTTCGCCGTTCGTTGTTGCAAACTCATCAAACACTCCTCGTTTCGATGTTCACACTCGGAAGCGAATCGAATGCCGCCCCTTGCGACTTCGCGGCGCATCCTCCATACTTTCGCACGATCGGTGCGCGCCTGAAAGAGGTCGCGTCGAGTTCTGAGAGCCTTCGGAGGTGCGAGCGTGAAGATTCGGTTTCTGGGTGCCAATCGACAGGTGACGGGGTCACGTCACGGGGTGGAGATCGGCGATCGACGGTATCTCGTCGATTGCGGGATGTTCCAGGAGCGCGACTTTCGCGATCGCAACTGGAACGAGCCGACGATTCCTCCGAAGGATCTCGACGGCATCCTGCTCACGCACGCACACCTCGATCACTCCGGACTGCTGCCGCGCGCCGTGAAGCAGGGATTCCACGGGCCGATCTTCGCGACCGAACCGACGGTCGACATCACCGAGGTGATCCTGCGTGATTCGGCGAAGATCCAAGCCGAAGATGCCGAGTACAAGCGCAAGCGTCACGAGCGTGAAGGGCGCAAGGGCAAGCATCCCTACGAGCCGCTCTACACCAACGGCGACGTCGATCGCACGATGTCGCTGTTCCACGCCGTGCGCTACGGTGAGCCCGTTCCGGTCGACGACGGCGTCGCGGCGGTCTACCACGAAGCCGGGCACATTCTCGGCTCGGCGATGATCGAGCTGCTCGTCCAAGAGGGCGGCGCGACGCGGCGCGTGATCTTCTCGGGCGACATCGGTCAGCTCGACAAACCCTACGTCAACGATCCGACGACGTTCGCCGAGGCCGACACGGTCGTCCTCGAGTCGACGTACGGCAATCGCGATCACCCCGACATCTCGGGCAACGCCGACATCGCCGCGGCCGCGGTGCAGCATGCGGTCGAAAACAAGGGCAAGGTCCTCGTGCCGGCGTTCGCCGTCGAGCGCGCGCAAGAAGTCCTGTTCCACATCGGCGAGCTCGTGCGCGCGGGACGCATCCCGTCGATCCCCGTGTTCCTCGACAGTCCGATGGCCGTCAACGTCACGGAGATCTTCCGGAAGTTCCGCTCGTGGTTCGACGAGGAGACGAAGGCACTCTTCACGGGCAAGCACCCGCTCATCGAAGGACTCGACCTGAAGCTCGTGCGCTCGGTCGCCGAGTCGCAAGAGCTGAACGACATCGACGAGGCGTGCATCATCGTGTCGTCGAGCGGCATGTGCACGGGCGGGCGCATCAAGCACCACCTGATCCACAGCCTGCCGCACGAGCGCAACTGCATCGTGTTCGTCGGCTACCAAGCGCACGGCACGCTCGGGCGCGAGATCGCCGAGGGCGCTGACGACGTCCGCATCCACGGACGCCGCTGGCCGGTTCGCGCGAAGCGATTTCGGCTCGATGGCTTGAGTGCGCACGCGGGACGGCAAGGGCTCCTCGACTGGGTCGATCGCTTCGAGACGCCACCGAAGCACATCTTCCTCACGCACGGCGAAGAGGATGCGGCGCTCGCGCTCGCGAAGACGCTACGCGAACGTCACCCGTCGAGCGAAGTCGTCGTGCCCGAGTACGGGCAAGTGATCGATCTCGGCACGACGCCGGGCTGAGACGACCGACTCACCGCAGCCGCAGATCGTCCATGAGCCGCGTCACCGGACGGTCGGTACCGTTGCCCGTGTTGAGCACACCGCGCGACGTCAGGCCGATGCCGATCTCGGTCGCCTGGTCTTGGATCATGACGAGGTGGTGCCCCGCGTCGGAACGCCATCGCCAGATGTTGCTCTGCCCCGCCGACACTCCCGAACAGTTCTCGCCGAGCTGGTTCACGTAGTCGACGCGATCGGCGCGATCGGAGAGGGTGCGACGTGACTCGTCGCTCGGATGCTCGTGCCCCATGAACCCGAGCGTGCTCATCTGTTCGGCGTAATCGGACGCCATCTCGTAGACCTTCGGATGGTGCGCGAGCGGGCGCAGCCCGAGCGCGATCCGGTAGCCGTTGAGAACCCGCACCGCTTCGGCCTCGGTCTTCTGGTGACCGCACGGGTTCTCTTCGTTCCAAGCGAGGATGCGATTCGCGGCGAGATACCACAGCACGCGCCGTTCGGTTCCCTCGAGATCGAACAACGCCTCGTCGAGAGCTTCGAGATCGAGCCGCGAGATGGCCGCGACCCCGGCGAGGAAGTCCTCGCTCGGCGTGGCCTCGGCTTGGGGCGGCGGGGTGTCTCCGAGACGCTCGCGATACTCCATCCACTGCTCGCCGTACTTGTCGAGCATGCGTGGCAGCGCCGACGCGAACGTGACCATGCCGTACTCGTGAACCTTCGAGACCGGCAGCCGCAGCGGCTTGCGCGTGAGGCGCGCCCCGACCGAATCGGGACGCATCTTCATGCGCTTGGCGAGCAACGACACGATCTCGTTGTTGGTCGCGACGGCCCGCGAAACGCGCAGCTCCATCTCGTCATGGCCCGGTTGCACGTCGGACCCGGGTCGCCATCCCGTGTACGCCTTGGCGGGAATCGGATACGACTCGCGATCGTCGAGCCACTCCCAGGCGCTCTCGAGCGCGGTGTCATGCGCCGCGAAGAGCTGCTCGAGCCGGCTCGTGACCTTGGCGTCGGCGAGAAAATCGAACGGCGCGGCGACGCGCGTGCGGGCGCGCTCGAGTTCGGCGTCGGCAGATCCCGCGCGCACGACGAGGCCTCCGGGCCTACGCCCCGCCGGAAGCGAAACGAAGACGATGAACAGCACGGCGGCGAGCGCCACGGCGACGGCCGATGCGCGTCGTGGATCGGGTACGTTCAAGGGGCAGCCTCCAGTACGGACTGCAGGATCGTACCCGGCCCGGGCGATTCGTTCCAGCCCCTGCCGTCTCGCGGGGCCGCGGGCCGTTTGCGATACTCCCGCCGTCATCCCGAAACAGACCCCCACCCCGGAGGCCGACGATGTCCGACATCCAGTGGTTCGACTCCCTCGACGCCGCCAACGGCGCGGCTCTCGAGCGCGAAGCCATCGTTCTCACCTACATCCACGCGCCCGGCTGACTCGGCTGCAAGCGCATGGATACCGTGACGTATCCCGACACCAAGGTGCAAGAGTATCTCGCGGAACACTTCGCGTGCTTGAAGATCAACCTGTTCGACAAGCACCCGGACTTCAAGGCCGCGATCGGCAGCACGAAAGTGATGTGGTCGCCCGCGATGATCTTCACGGACGGCAAGAACCGCGAGCTGCGACGTTACACGGGGTGGATGCCGGCGCCGAGCTTCCTCGCGCAGCTCCGGCTCTCACGCGCGATGCACGAAATGAACCGCGTGCAGTTCGACTCGGCGCGCGCGCTCCTCGGCGAGATCCTCGACGATTTCGGCGACTCGGAAGTCGTCCCCGAAGCGCTGTACTGGCACGGCATCACGGGATTCCTCGCCGGCGGCAAGGACATGGCGGCGCTTCGCGAATCGTGGGACCGCCTCGCGAAAGACCATGCCGGAACGCCGTTCGCCACCTACGCGAGCGTCATCGAGGACGCCCCCGTCTAGCCTCGGCGGTGGCCGCGTCGTCCGAGGCGCGACTCAGCAGGGTTGCTTCTCGCCGGCCGGGAGCCAGCTCGAGAGGTTGCGGCCGAGCAGCTGTTCGAGATCGCGCACGCGGGGAGCGAAACGCTCGGTGAGTCGCGTGCGGAGATCGGGGGAGAGCGGCGGTCGTTCGACGTACTTCGTGTTCGCCCGCTTCACCTTGCGCTTGATCTCGTTGCGCATGCCGAGGGGAAGCAGCAGGCGCGTCGGCAGCGAGAGCCAAGACGGCGGATTGCGCAGCATGTCGCGAAGTCGGGTGCTGCGGACTTCCTTGTTCGCGTTGTGAACCTCGAACTGGACGCGGAACGCGGAATCGACACCGAGAAACTCGAGGATGTCCTCGTAGGTTCCGGCGGGATTGCCCTTCAAGTCGTCGAACAGCACGACGTGCACGTTGTCGCGACCGAAGGTGTCGAAGTAGCGCGTCAATTGCGGCACGAAGTCGACGACGCGGTCGTAGTCGCGCGCCAGATGGACGTTCGAGTGCACGCGTGCATCGGCATCGGCGAGTCGTCCGTCGTCACCGCGCTCGAGCGCCGCCTCGAAATCGAGCACGTCTTGGAAGCCCTCGTAGACGAGCTGATGATGATGCGAGTACAGCAGATCGACGGGATGCCGGAGGTGCGCGAGGATCTTGGCGTCGGGGCAGGCGGCGTGATCTACGACCCCGCGGTCAAGGGCGTCCTCTACCTCCCCGGCGACCTCGGCCAGGAGGAGCGCGCTCGCGTGGTGCGCTGCGCAGAGCAGGGCGGCCAGGGCGAGGGCCGCACCACTGCCGACTGTTGGCGCGCTGGCGGCGTGAATGTTGGCGGCCGCGGTCTCCGACATGAGGTAGTAGACCGAACTCTCCCCGACGCGCGCTTCGCCGCTCCAACCTTCGAAGAGCGTGGCGTAAACCGTCGGATCGAGGCAAGGACTCGACGGCAACAGGAAGTCGGTCGCGAAGTGATGGGATTCCTTCTGCGGCGCGACGAAGACATCGGGATGCGCCGCGAGGTAGCGATCCATCGACGTGGTGCCGCACTTCGGAGCGCCGACGATAAAGAAATCAGGACGACCGTGGGTCATCGTTGCGTGCTTTCGCAGTGAGCGATTTCGCAAGAAGCGAACAAGCGAGTTCGCCGTAGGCAAGTTGGCAATCAGCTGAACCAACGGGTGTGAGCGCCGCCGAGCGAGGCGTCGTTCGCGGTGCGACTTCAACGATCGCACATCACCGGGGCCAATGCAACGAAACGAACGCGTGGGTAGTGTCCTAAACCGACGCCGATCTCACGAAAGGCTCACGTCGCGCTCACGACTCCGCCGATGTCGAACCGTCCGCGCCACCGTTACGGCGCTCGCCGGATCCTGCATCGCCCGAGCCTGCGCTCGAACCGCCCGAGTCCGCACCCGCACCCGAGTCCGCACCCGAATCCGATCCGGACGAACCGTCGCCGCCGGGCTTCCGTCGGCGACGCCGCCTTCGTTTCTTCTTCGGCGCCGCAGGCTCGCCACTTGAATCCGGGCCGCCCTCGGCGGTTCGCGAGGCATCGGGCGCCTCGCCGCTCGACGCACTCGAGGCGTCCGAGCCGTTCGACGAGTCGGGGCTTTGGCCCTCGCCGCCGGATCCGTCGGAGCGTCGCCGGCGCGAACGACGACGGCGCTTCTTCCGCGGTCGATCCTCGCCGCCCCCATCGCCCGTGCCGCCTGCGCGCTCTCCCTCTCGCGGCTTGGGCGTCTCGTCCGCGGCACCCTCGGCCGAGTCGGCGACATCGTTGCCGTCCGGCGCGTCGGCGGGCGGAGCCTCGAAGAGCTCGCGAGGCGCGTGGATCTCGCGAATCTTCCAGTTGATGCCGCGCAGCAGCGAACTCCACGAGCGCGTCTCCTGGGGGAACACGAGCGTGAGCGCCGTACCTTCGCGGCCCGCTCGACCCGTGCGGCCGATGCGGTGCGTGTAGTCTGAAGTATCGCGCGGCGCGCCGTAGTTCACGACGTGCGTCACGTGCTTCACGTCGAGCCCGCGCGACGCGATGTCGGTCGCGATGAGCGCCTTCACTTCCTTGCGGCGAAACGCCTCCATCACGGTGAAGCGCGCGTCTTGCTCGTAACCGCCGTGCAGCGCCTTCACCGAGTACCGCTTGCGCTCCATGCGACGCATCAACCGACTCACGTCGGTGCGTCGGTGACAGAACACCATGAAGGTGTCGTCGTCCGCGCTCATCTCGATGATCTTCGACAGGTCGCGGAACGCGCGATCCTCGTCGACCCGCATGAACGACTGGGCGATCGTGTCGACCGTGGTGAGCCCCGACGCCGTCGCGACCTCGACGGGATCCTTCGTGTACTGACGCGCGAGGTGCAGCAGATCCGGCGGGAACGTGGCCGAGAAGAGCAGCTTCTGCGCTTCGGGCGCGACCGCCTTGAGGATTTGTTCGATGTCGTCGAGGAAGCCGATCTCGAGCATCTTGTCGGCCTCGTCGAGCACCGCGAATTCCGTCCACGGGAACGACAAGAAACGCTGGCCGAGCAAATCGAGCACGCGGCCCGGCGTACCGACGACGACCTGCGCTCCGTTCTTGAGCGCTTCGATCTGGGGCTGCTGCGGCTCGCCGCCGACCACGAACGCGACCTTGATGCCGCGCCCCTTGCCGATCGTCTCGAGAACCTTGAAGACTTGGTCGGCGAGCTCGCGAGTGGGGCTCAGCACGAGGCCGAGCACGCTGGCGCGACGGGGGTTGATCTGCGACATCATCGGCGCGCCGAACGCGAGCGTCTTGCCCGTTCCCGTTTCGGCTTTCGCGATGACGTCCCGGCCCTCGAGAACGGGGCCGATCGCGAGCGCTTGGATCGGCGTGGGCTTGACGATGTCGAGCGCTTCGATCGCGTCGAGGATTTCCGAACAGAGGTTCCAATCGCGGAACGTCTCGATGTCCGGCGGTGTCGCGTTG
>JAUIME010000179.1 GCA_030433195.1 bacterium | reverse complement strand
CCGCAAGCCGCGGACGAGTCGGGAGACGCCGAAGCCGCCGACGTGGCGGTCAGCGAAGTGTCGAGCGGGCCCGTGACGCCGCACGAACACCGCGAGTTCCCGTTCTTGCGACGCGTGCTCGTCGAGGTGCAGCGCTCGCTCGTGCGCTGCGGTTCGGACAAGCCGCTCGGCAAGGTGCTGATCACGGGCGGCGGCAGCCTCATCGAGGGGCTTCCCCCGGCGCTCGAAGACGGTCTGCAGGTGCCCGTCGAATGGGTCGACCTGCGCGAAGTCGTTTCGCACGACCTCGACGAACAAGAGATCGACAACCTGTCGTCGTTCGGGACGATCGCGCTCGGACTGGCGCTCAAGCCGCTCGGCGGCGATCACCTCGGACTCGACTTCCGTCAAGACGACCTGCGCTACCAGAAGGCGTTCGACCAAGTGAAGGTCGTGATGTCTTGCTGCGTGAGCCTCGTCGCGATCCTGTTGCTCGTCATCCTCGCGTACTTCAACGAGCGCAAGTTCGAGGCGCGCGAGCCGTGGAACGTGATGGTCGACGAGGCGCGGATCATCACCGAAGACGTGCTCGGTCCGCTCGACGACGTCACCCTCGAGTCCGATGCCGTGACGGGCATGATCGGCAGCGTGCAGGTCAAGAACCGCGCGTTCCGCAAGAAGTTCGGTGGGGGGGGTGAGTACCCGCCGTTGCGGTCCGCGTTCGACGTGTGGAACGAGCTGTTCCGAGCGATCCATCTCGAGATGCCGGGACTGCGAGGCTTGAAGCTCGACACGATCACGATCGATCAGAACGGCATCGTGCTCAAGGGCACCCTCGCCGACGCGAGCCAGCTCGACGTGCTGCAGGCAGCGCTCAAGAAGAGCTCGCCGTTGTTCGAGGAGATCGACACCGGCGGGTACAAGAACGTCAAGGGCATCCCCACCTTCACCAACTTCAGGATCAGGCTTCCGGAGCCCGAGAACTCATGAGAATCGATGCTTACAAGGTGTTCCTGATCGCGATGTCGGTTCTCATCGTCGGGCTCGGCGTGGCGATCCTGCTGACGGTTTCGAAGATGCGCTCCTACGAGGAGTCGCTTCGAGCGGCCAAGCAGGATCACTTCGAGAAGCTCGCCGAAGAGGTCGAGGCGCTCAAGGCGTTCCAAGCGCGCGAGGAAGAAGGACTGCGCGTCGACCTCGAGAACCCGATGACGTACATCCTCGAGAAGGCCAGTCAGGCGCGCGTCGACCGCAACGTGATCGACGGCCAGCCCGACAACAACAAGTCGGCGCAGAAGGGCTACGAAGAGCAGCTCTACAAGCTCACGATCAATGCCGGTCTCGAACGCCAGACACTGGCCGACTTCCTCTTCCGCCTCGAGAGCGGGTCGTCGCTGCTGAAGGTCGCGAAGCTCCTCATGGTCGTCGACCGCAAGGCCGACCGCGAGGACATCTGGAACCCGATCGTCTCGGTCGGGTACCGTCGGCCGTATTCACGCGACTGACGAATTCACGCGACTGACGCATTCACGCGGGTGATCGATTCACGCGGGTGATGCGGCGCAATCGGTGGCGAGGGGCTAGCTCGGCGGTCACCGATTCTGTCGGCGGCGGATGGCGTCGCGCAGTGCTTCGGCGACGGTGCGACGCTCCGGCGAGCCGGCCGAATCGATCGCGGTTCGCGCGAACGGGAGCGCGGCGTCGGCGCGGTCGAGCGCGAGTAGCGTTCTCGCGAGTCCGTGATTCGCCTCGAAGGACGTGGGATCCTGCTCGATCGCGCGTCGAAGCAACGACTCGGCGAGGTCGTGTTCCCCGCGGCGCGTGCACAGCGCCGCGTAGTTCACGAGTGCTTCGAGTCGCGGCGCACTTCCCGAGACGGCGACCTCGAAGTGCTCGATGGCCGAGCGATACAAGAGCCGTTCGGTCGCGAGGTCGCCTCGCTCGCGGGCTCTCACGGCGAGCTGCGACAGCGTCGAGCCCAGCTGGCCTCGATAGAGGGGGAGAGCGGACGCTCGGCCACGAGCTGTTCGTAGTAGCGTTTCGTGCCCTCGAGATCGCCTTCTTCAAAGCAAAACCGCGCGAGCAATCCGAGAGCCTCGAGGTTGCCGGGGTCGACACCGATCACTTCCTCGGAGAGGATCTCGCGGGCGCGGTCTGTTCGGCCTTGCAGATCGGCCTCGCGCGCGCGTTCCATCGGCTCTTGCAGTCGAATCCGGTCGGCAGGGTGGGCGAGCTCGGCGAGTGCATCGGGAGCGGGGATCACGGCCGCACCGGCGACGGCGTACCCGAGCGCGGCGAGTCGTCGCAGAACGGTGGCGTCGGCTGCGGTCGATGCCGCATCGGCCGAGGCGTGAGTCTCGGACTGCAAGGCGAGGACGTGCCGCGTACGCTCTTCGACGACTTGCGGATTGGCCCGGCTGGTGTCGTGCAGCTCGAGCGGATCTTCGGTGAGTCGATACAGCTCGGCGCGCGGCCCGAGGACGAACGACCAGGTCGCGCCGCGAAGGCGGAAGAGTGGCGACCATCCGTAGGCGTTCCACGGCGAGACGGTCTCGGAATAGACGATTCGGTCGGCCAGCGCATCGAGGTCGGCGTCGTTCCCGACGATCGCGGCAGCGAGGCTTCGGCCTTGGTGGCGTTCGCGTGCGGTGATGCCGACGAGGTCGAGCAGGGTCGGCGCGAGATCGACCTGCGACACGACCGCATCGATTCGCTCGCCCTCGAGGATGTCGCATCCGAAGCCGCGTACGATCCACGGGATCGCGAGCGTGTCGTGGTACAGCAGCATGCCGTGCGTCGCTTCGTCGTGCGGGCCCGGAAAGCCCTCGCCGTGGTCCGCGATCGCCGTCACGATCGTGTTCGAGAGCAGTCCCGCGTCGTCGAGTCCGTCGAGCAGTGCGCCGATCGAGGCGTCCATGGCGCTGATCTCGCCGTCGTATCGTCCCGAGTCGTCGTCGGGGAACGCGTCGGCGAACTCGCGCGGCGGGTCGTAGCTTCCGTGGGGGTCGAAGTAATGCACCCAGAGGAAGTACGGGCGGTCGTGCTTCAAGCGCCGTGCGATCTCGAGCGCGCTGGCGGTGACGTCGGGGGCTCGGCGCTCCGCGTAGTGGAACTCGCTCGCTGCGTCACCCATCTCGTCGTCGTACACGTCGAAGCCCTGGTCGAGCCCGTAGCGGGCTTCGAGCACGGCGGCGCCGACCACCGCCGCGGTCTGGTAGCCCGCGCGATCGAATCGCTCGGCGAGCGTCGTCTGGTCTTCGGGAAGCCGGTAGACGCCGTTGTCGCGGACTCCGTGGAAGCTCGGATAGGAGCCGGTCATGAGCGACGCGTGCGACGGAAGCGTGACCGGGCTCGTCGCGACCGCGCGATCGAAGACGACGCCGTTCGTCGCGAGCGTGTCGAGGCGAGGGGTTCTCGCGCGGCCGTATCCATAGCAGCCGATGCGGTCTCGTCGCGTCGTGTCGAGCGTGATGAGCACGACGTTCGCGTTCTCGGTCGTGCCCGATTGGGAAGGCCGCGAACATGCGGAGAGCGCTGCGATGGCGATCGAGAACCCCGCCGCGAGGGCCGTTCGAGTGTTCGCTCGTGTTCGCGCTCTCGGGATGGCGGGCGTCACGGTGAGGCTCCTCGGGCGTACTCTCAGCCGCCGCTGCGGATGCGCTGCGCCATCGCTTCGATTTGCGTGCGCTGCGCTCCCTGCGGCATCGAGCGCGCAATCGCGTCGAGGTGGTCGGCCGCGCTCGCGTTGTCGCCGAGCGCGAGGCAGGTCTGGTAGAGTTGGCCGCGGACCGCGTTGCTTTCTTCGACGTTGTCTCCCGCGATCGCGAGCGCGCGTTCGAACAACTTGCGGGCTTCCTCGTGCTCGTTCTTGCCGGCCAATGCCATCGCGAGGAAACGCAGAAGATCGAATCCCTCGGGCGCGACCGCGAGTCCCTTGCGCAGCACGCCCTCGGCATCGTCCCACTCCTGACGCTTGAGGTGATGGATGCCGACGTGGAGCATCGCGTTGAACTCGAGCGTGCCGAGCTCGATCGCGATCTTCCACTGGCGCACGGCCTCGTCGAGGCGCGCGGCCGCGGCGTCCATGCGGTTCTGCGCCGCGAGCCGATTCGACTCTTGTTGCAACGCGTCGCCGAGCCGATCGAAACCCATCGCGCCTTGCGGACGGATCCTCGTCATCTCACGGTAGCTCGCGATGGCTTTGTCGAAGTCTTCTCGCTTCTCGTAGAACATCCCGAGATGCTCGTGGACGCGGTAGTTGTCGGGATCACGTTCGAGGACCTTCTCGAGCTCGCGGATCGCTTCGTCGAGACGCCCCGACAGGTAGATCGTGTCGACGGACTTGATCTGCATGTGGACGTCGAGCCACTCGTGCGGATCTTTGAGCGCGCGGTTGTCCGTGCCCGTGCGCGGGGCGATCGTCGGACCCGAAGCGTCGGGCATGTAGCCGAGCGCATTGAGCCGTGCGATGTCGCCGGCGCTCAGCTCGCGCGACGAGTCTCCCTCGGCGGCGCGCGCGATGCGGCGATCGAGCTCGTTCTTCATGCGCGCCACGACCTCGGGCTCTTCGCTCGAAACGTCGACTTGCTCGCCGGGGTCACGCACGAGGTCGAACAAGAGAGGAGTCGGAGCTTCGATGTACTTCCAACGCGTGGTGCGGAGCTGGTAGAGCGTGGCCCACCCGTACGCGTACCACGGGGAGACCGCTTCCGCGTAGGCGGCGCGTGCGAGGTCTTCGTCGTCGGGTGGCGATGTGTCGCCGCTCGCAGAAGCGTCACTGCCGGACACGTCGTCACCTGACGCATCACTCGCGCCACGAATCTCCGCGGCGAGGCTGACGCCATCGATTTCGGGGGGAGCCGGGAGGCCGAGGAGGTCGAGGACCGTCGGCACCACGTCGACCTGCGCGGCGAGTCGCGTCGATACGCGATCGCGTGGGAGGTCACCCCCGCGCTGCGAGACGATGAACGGGATGTGGATCGTGTCGTCGTAGACGTAGAAGCCGTGCGAGTCTTCGTCGTGCGGACCGGGGAAGCCCTCGCCGTGGTCGGCGATCACGACGACGAGCGTTTTCTCGAGCAGCCGGCGCGATTCGAGGCCGTCGAGCAGGCGGCCGATCTGCGCGTCCATCGACGCGATCTCGGCGAGGTAGCGGCCGTGGCGATCGTTCGGGAAGCGCGAGGCGAACGGGGCCGGCGGTTCGTACGGGAAGTGCGGATCGAAGTAGTGCGCCCAGAGGAAGTACGGGCGGCTCGTGTCGAACGTGTCGGCGATGCGCAGCGCCGCGTCGGTGACCGCGGAACCCGGCCGGCTCGGATCTTGGAATTCGATCGTCTTCGCCATCGACTCGGTGTCGTCGTCGTACTCGTCGAAGCCCTGGGCGAGACCGAAGCGACTGTCGAGCACGAACGCCGCCACGACGGCCGCCGTCTGGAAGCCCTCGTCGGAGAGAATCTCTTGCAGGGTCTCGTTGCGATCGGAGAGCGTGTACAGGCCGTTGCAGCGCGCGCCGTGCCGCTGCGGTTCGAGGCCCGTGAGGATCGACGCGTGGGTCGGGAGCGTGATCGGTGCTTGCGCGATCGCGTGGTCGAAGCGCGTGCCGTCTGCGGCGAGTCCGTCGAGCACGGGAGTCTGGGAGGTCTCGTGACCGTAGCAGCCGATGTGGTCGGCGCGCGTCGTATCGAGCGTGATCAAGAGCACGTTCCAATGCTCTTGCGCAGAGGAGCCGGGGCCGCCCGAGGAGCAGGCCGAGACAGCGAGGCATGCGAAGGCCGCAACGACGAGAGCGAAGGGCGAGCGACGGTTTTGGTTCGAAGTCATCAGAGCATCTTTTCGAGCTCGCGCGCGATGGTCCGGAAACGCTCCGCTTCGGGATCGTTCGGGTGGTCGCGCAAGAGCTGCTCGTAGAGCGTCAAGGCTTCGCGGTATTCCTCGAGGCGCGCATGCACCTCGGCACGGTTCGCGCGCAGCTTCCGAAGGCGCGCGACGTCGTCGGCGTCGACGAGCTCCGCGGCTCGATCGAGTGCCGTCGCGGCGTCGTCGAGATGCCGGGCCAGGAGATTCGCGCGGCCGAGATTGTACCAGGCGGGATAGTTGCGCGCGTCGATCTCGACGGCGCGCTCGAGCACCGCGATCGCGGCCTCGTAGTCTTCCGTACGCAGGTGGATCGCGCCGAGGTTCACGTAGGGGGCGATGTCGGGTGAGCCGAGCTCGACGGCTCGGGTGAACGCCTGGCTCGCGTCGGCATCGAAGCGCGCGGCACCGTCGAGGTCACCGGCCGCGGCGCGAGCGGCGGCGAGCTCGTAAAGAGCGCCGCCGAGTCGAACGTGATGATGCGCGGCATCGGGCACGCGTTCCGTGAGCTCGCGAAGCGGCGCGACCGAATCCTCGCGTCGACCGAGCGCGGCCAGCACCGTCGCCTTCTGGCTGAGCGCTTCGAGGTTGCCGGGGTCGCGTTCGAGGATCGACTCGAGGCGCGTGAGCGCGAGCGGAAAGCGTCCCGCGATCTGATCGATGCGTGTCGACTCGAGCTCCTCGTGCAGCTCGATGCGATCCTTCGGATCGGCAAGGCCCGACCAGTCGCGGATCGTGGAAGCTCCGCCGCCGGTCGCATAGCCGAGAGCGCTGAGTCGCTTGGCGTCGCCCGCGTCGAGGGCGCGGGACTCCGCGGTGGGGTAGGGCTCGGTCGCCTCGGCGCGCAATCTGGCGAGCGACGAGCGCATGCGCACCAACGCCTCTTCGTGATCCGCCACCACGTCGTCGGTTTCGAGCGGATCGACGCTCGTGCGGTAGAGCTCCTCGCGCGGTGCCTCGACGTACTTCCACTCGTCGCTTTCGAGCGCGAACAAGGGACTCCACCCGAACCCGTCGAGCGGGAAGAACGTCTCGGCGTAGCTCTCGACGGACGGCAGCGTGTCGCCGCGGACGAGCGGCGCGAGACTGCGTCCCTCGAAGCGCGACTGCGGCTCGACGTCGAGCCACTCGAGAATCGTCGGCGTCACGTCGATCTGTCGCACGAGTGCGTCGCTGCGTCCCGTCGCGCCGAGAAGCTCGGCCGCGTCGCCTCGTCCCGTCGAGAACACGAGCGGAACGTGCAGGGTATCGGCGTAGAGGAAGATGCCGTGGGACTTCTCTTGGTGCGGCCCCGCGATGCCTTCGCCGTGGTCGGCGACGATCGCGACGAGCGTGCGCTCGAGTAGCCCGCGCGAGTCGAGGCCGTCGAGGAGTTCGCCGATCCAGTGGTCCATCGCCGCGATCTCGGCGTCGTAGCGGCCGAGCGGCGTGTCGGCGAAGCCCGTGCGGAAGCGATCGGGAGCGGCGTAGGGTGCGTGCGGGTCGAAATAGTGCGCCCAGAGGAAGTACGGGCGGTCGCGCGGAAAGTCGTCGGCCGCCGCGAGTGCCGCGCGCGTCACGACGTCACCGGTGCGCTCCGCATAACCGAACGACGTCGCCGCGGGCGTTTCGATCGCGTCGTCGTAGTGGTCGAATCCCTGCGCGAGGCCGAACTTTCGGTCGAGTACGTAAGCAGCCACCACGGCCGCCGTCTCGTAGCCGGCCGATGACAGCGTCTCGGCCAACGTGACGTGCGCATCGCCGAGCACGTACGTTCCGTTGTTGCGCACCCCGTGTTCGGTGGGAAGCAGACCGGTCAACACCGACGCGTGCGAGGGCATGGTCAACGGCGAGTGCGACCGCGCGCGATCGAACACGAACCCACGCTCGGCGAGCGCGTCGAGGCGCGGCGTGCGCGCCGCTTCGTGGCCGTGGAACCCGAGCCGATCCGCACGCGTCGTATCGAGGGTCACGAGCAGCAAATTCCAGCGGTCGTGTTCGCGCGACGTTCCGCCATCGCCGCCGCAGCCCGCGAGAAAACCGGCGATCGTCAGAAGAACCACACTCGCGATGGGCCGGCGCTCGACGTTCATTTCCCTTCGAGCTCTTCCTTGGCCCTCTCCCACAGGTTGCGCGCTTCGGTTGCGGCGTTGGGGAACTCCGCGAGCATACGATCGATCGTCGCGACGGCCTTCGCTTTCTGCTGCGTCTGGGCGTAGGCTGCGGCGAGTGCCCACAAACCGTCGCCGAGCGCGCGCCCTTGCATTTCGCTGGATTCGCAGACGGGCTCGAGGAACGGGATCGCCTCTTCGAATCGTCCGAGCGCGTTCAGCAGGCGCCCGTACGCGAGATTCGTTCGCACGTCGCCGCCGGTGGGATCGAGCTCGATGGCTTGCTCGAGGTAGCGCTGGGCCTCTTGGAGGTTGCGAAGCTCGAAGTAGATCGCGCCGATGCGTCCGGGGTGCGCCGGCTCGAGCGCGTTGCGTTCGGCCGCTTCCTTGAACTCTTCGATCGCGAGCAAGTAGAAGCGTTTGGCCTCGTTCGCGTCGCCGCTCATGAGCGCCTGGCCGGCCATCTGCACGTAGATCTCTCCGCGCAGTCCGTAGACGGTTGCCCACTTCGGCCGCTCTTCGAGGATGCGCTTGCAGACTTCCAGCGCGCGTTCGAAGTCGCCGCGTTGCTTGTAGTGGTTGGCGAGTTTCTGGTTGGCTTCGAGGTTGTACGGGTCGATCTCGAGAACGCGTTCCAGGATGCCGAAGGCGCCTTCGACATTGCCCTGCTCGGCGAGGTTGCGCTCCTGCTCGAGCAGCGTGAGGATCGTGAGGAAGTCCTTCGCGTCGCGGCGTCCTTCGAGCTTGTCGGGGATGGACTCGAGGTCGGGCATGTCCGCCCGGCCGTACCCGAGGTTTTCGATCCGGTCCCTTTCGGCGGCCGACATCGGGCGCCCGTGCAGCGTCGCGAGCGGGTTGATGTCGTCGCGCGTTTCGAGCACGAGAGCGTGGAGGCGCTCGACCTCGGGATGATCGTCGCGGTACAGGTTCTTCGTTTGC
>JAUIME010000178.1 GCA_030433195.1 bacterium | reverse complement strand
TCGAACCGCATCGGTCGTGCCGGGGCGTTCGACTCGGACTCTGCGGGGCCCGGATTGGAGCGTCGGAGGGGCGCACGGTACGGGTGCGGTCGCGGGCGTCGAACGCGTGGAATACTAAATCTCGCGCGCTCGCGTCAACGCGAGCCGCGTCGCGGCAAGCCGCCGTCTGGAAAGGACTTGACACGATCCGGGCGCGAATGTTCAATGCGTCCGGTAAATTTCGGAAGGGAAGGGATTTATGGCATTTCTCGATCCTCGGAAGGGAGAGTGCCCGTGAGTGGCGCTCGAAAGCTCCTCGGCGAAGTCCTGATCGAAGAGGGTTGGATCGACGAGGACCAGCGCGAGGAGGGGCTGTCGCATCAGCTCCAGAACGGCGGCAAGTTCGGCGAGGCCCTCGTCGAGCTCGGGATCGTCGATGACGAGACGATCGCGCGCGGCCTCGGCAAGCAGCACGGCCTGCCGTTCGTCGACATCGGGCGCGGCGTGATCCCTTCGGACGTGATCGGCTTGATCGAGAGCAGCGTCGCGGCCGAGTTCCGCGTCGTGCCGGTCAAGGCGAAGGGGCGACAGCTCTTCGTCGCGATCGACGATCCGATCCAGCTCGTCCACCTCGATTCGCTGCGCTTCCTCACCAACAAGGACGTCAAGGCGGCGATCTGCTCGCGCGGGGCGTTGTCCGCGGCGCTCGCGAAGTACTACGACGTCGACGAGGGCGGCAGCGAGGAAGATCAATCCGCCCTCGCGGAAGCCGCCGCTGCGGCCGACGGCGACGACGACGCGCCGATCATTCGGCTCGTCACGAAGATCGTCGAAGAGGGTGTCCGCAACCGTGCGAGCGACATCCACGTCGAGTCGTTCGCCGAGCGCGTGCGCGTGCGCTATCGCATCGACGGCAAGTGCATCGAAGCCGCGTCGCATCCCAAACACTTGCACGGCCCCATCACGTCGCGCGTGAAGATCATGGCGTCGATGGACATCGCCGAGAAGCGAAAGCCGCAGGACGGCCGCATCACCCTCACGGTCATGGGGCGCGATCTCGACATCCGCGTGTCGGCGATGCCGTCGAACCACGGCGAGTGTCTCGTCATGCGTATCCTCGATCGACAGACCGGGCTCGTGGGGCTCGAGTCGCTCGGCTTCGCGCCCGACGAGTACCAGCGCTTTCGCTCGATCATCCGGCGCCCGAACGGGATCTTCCTCGTGACGGGGCCGACCGGTTCGGGAAAGACCACGACGCTCTACGGCGCACTGCAAGACCTGAACAAGCCCGATACGAAGATCATCACGGCCGAGAACCCGATCGAGTATCACCTCAGTGGCGTCAACCAGTGCGAGGTGCGCCACGGCATCGGTCTCGACTTCGCGCGCATCCTGCGTGCGATGCTGCGTCAGGCACCGAACATCATCCTCGTCGGCGAGATCCGCGACCGCGAGACCGCCGAGATCGCGATCCAGGCTTCGCTCACGGGGCACCTCGTCTTCTCGACGCTCCACACGAACGACGCGCCGTCGGCGATCATCCGCCTCATCGACATCGGCGTGAAGCCGTTCCTCGTCTCGTCGTCCGTGATCGCGGTGATGGCGCAACGACTCGTGCGCGTGTTGTGCAAGAAGTGTCGCGAGCCGGCCGAGTATCCGGACGCGCTCTTGAAGTCGGCGGGCTTGGACCCCGCGGCTCTCGTCGGCCGCACGCTCTACCGCCCCGTGGGTTGCCCGAGCTGCCGTATGTCGGGATATCGCGGTCGCGTCGGTGTGTTCGAACTCATGCAGATGGACTCGGTCCTGCGGGACATGACCTACGCGCGCGCGTCGTCGCAGGAGATCCGCGCGCAGGCGAGGACCTCGGGCGGGATGAAGTCGCTGCGCGAAGACGGGCTGCGCAAGGTGCTCGAGGGAGTGACGTCGCTCGAAGAAGTGCTCGCGGCGTCGCACGACGATTCGGCGGTCGCGTGAGCGGCGCCCGGAAAGAAACCGTGACGGAAGAAAGGCGGCACTCGTGATCGACGTCGGTCGTTTGTTGGCAACCGTGGCAGAGCAAGGCGCGTCGGACCTTCACATGTCGGTCGGTCGCCCGCCCGTGTTGCGTATCCACGGAAAGCTCCGCAATCTCGACCTCGCTCCGCTCACGCCCGAGCAAACCGAGGGATTCGTGAAGTCGATCACGCCCGAGCGCAACATGCTCGAGCTCGAAGAGAAGGGCAGTAGCGACTTCGCGATCTTCATGGACCAAGTCGGTCGCTTCCGTGCCAACGTCTTCCGCCAGAAGAACAACTACCAGGTCTGCATGCGCCTGTTGCCGCTCGAGGTCTACTCGTTCGACCAGATCGGGCTTCCGAAGACGATCAAGGATCTCCTGCTGAAGACGCGCGGGCTGATCCTGGTGACCGGCCCGACGGGATCCGGGAAGTCGACGAGCCTCGCGTCGATGATCGATTACATCAACGTCGAGCTCGAGTCGCACATCATCACGATCGAGGATCCGATCGAGTTCTATCACGACCACAAGCAGTCGGTCGTCACGCAGCGTGAGATCGGCGTCGACACGCCCGACTTCACCGAAGCGCTGCGCCGCGCGCTGCGCCAAGACCCCGACGTGATCCTGGTCGGGGAAATGCGTGACCTCGAGACGATCTCGGCGGCCATCACCGCGGCCGAGACCGGTCACCTCGTCATGGGAACGCTTCACACGACGGGCGCGGCGCGAACCGTCGATCGAATCATCGACGCGTTTCCGGCCGACCATCAGGACCAGATCCGCATGCAGCTTTCGGTGTCGCTCGTGGCCGTCATCTCGCAGGTTCTGCTGCCGCGCGCCGACGGGCAAGGGCGTGTCGCGGGGCTCGAGATCATGATCATGACGCCCGCGATCGAGAACCACATCCGTAAGGGCGAGACGTTCAAGATCCCGTCCGTGATCCAGACGAGCAAGAAGCAGGGCATGGTGCTGCTCGACGACTACCTGCTCGACCTGTGCAAGTCGGGGATGATCACGCCCGAATCGGCGCTGCGCTATTCGCAAAGCCCGAAGGACATGACGAACCGCCTCTCGGCGGGCATGTAAGGGAGTCTCCGAGCGATGACGCAGGCGGCGGCACCCCGCAAACTGATCGGTCAGGTCCTCAAGGAGATGGGCAAGGTCCACGAGGGCCAGATTCAAGAAGCCCTGATGGTCCAGAAGACCGACGGCGGTTTTCTGGGGCAGATCCTCGTGCAGTCCGGAGCGATCGAGGAGACCGACCTCAAGGTCGCGCTCGGACGACAAGCCGGGCTCGAGTTCATCGACCTCACCAAGCGTGCGCCGACCGAGGCCGCGATCGAGAAGCTCGACGGATCGACGGCGAATCTGTTGCACGTCGTCCCCGTGACGTTCGAAGGCGGCGTGCTGACCGTCGCGATGTCCGATCCGTTGAACGCGAGTGTGCTCGACGACCTGCGCTTCCAGCTCGGCTGCGAGGTGCGCGGGGCGGTGGCCGACGAGACGAGCGTCACGAAGGCGATCGCCGAGCATTACGGTACGAGCGTCGGCAACGTCAAGGACATCGTCGAAGAGGTGGAACAGGCCGCTTCGACGTCGGCGGGGCCGGTCGATCTCTCCGATCGCGAAGCGGCGGCGAAGGCGACGCCGATCGTGAAGCTCCTGAACTTCGTCCTGTTCCAGGCGATTCGCGACCGTGCGAGCGACATCCATCTCGAGCCGTTCGAAGACGATTTCAAGATCCGCTATCGCGTCGACGGTTTGCTCTACGAGTTGGATCCGCCGCCGAAGCACCTCGCCGAGCCGTTGATCTCGCGCGTAAAGGTCATGAGTAACCTCGACATCGCCGAGACGCGGTTGCCGCAGGACGGTCGCATCGAGCTCATGATCGCGGGGCGTCCCGTCGACCTTCGCGTGTCGACGCTGCCGACCCGGTTCGGCGAGTCGTGCGTGATCCGTATCCTCGACCGTGAGGTCGTGGCGCTCGACCTCGAACGTGTCGGGCTGCGCGACGCCGGGCTCGACATGATGCGGCGCTTCCTCGAGAAGCCCAACGGCATCGTGCTCGTCACGGGCCCGACCGGTTCCGGAAAGACGACGACGCTGTATTCCGCGCTCAACGAAGCGAACGACATCTCGCGCAAGATCATCACGACCGAAGACCCCGTCGAGTACGATCTCGAAGGGATCCTGCAGATCCCGATCGCCGAGGAGATCGGCGTGACCTACGCGTCGTGCCTGCGCTCGATCCTGCGCCACGACCCGGACGTCATCCTCGTCGGTGAGATCCGCGATCGTGAGACGGCGCAGATCTCGATCGAGGCGAGCCTCACGGGTCACCTCGTGTTCAGTACCCTGCACACGAACGACGCGCCGTCCGCGGTGACGCGCCTCGTCGACATCGGCATCGAGCCGTTCTTGCTCGCGGCAACCATCGAAGGCATCGTGGCGCAGCGCCTCGTGCGGCGGATCTGTCCCGATTGCAAGGTGTTCTACGAGCCGACCGAGGACATCCTGCTCGAGTTGCAGCTGACGCGTGACGAGGTCGCGGGCAAGAAGTTCGCGATGGGCGAGGGTTGCGAGGAATGCCACGGTTCGGGGTATCGCGGGCGTAGCGGCATCTTCGAGATCCTCGACGTGACGCCGCGCATTCGCAACGCGATCCTCGAGCAGGGGGCGACCCGCGAGCTGTCGAGGCTCGCCCGCGAGACCGGCATGCGGACGCTGCGCGAAGAGGGGCTGCTCGCGATCTTCGACGGCATCACGACGGTCGAAGAAATTGTTCGGGAAACGATCGGAATCGATTAAGATCGGGCGACGAGAAGAAACCCGCCCGTAGCCTGACAGATCCGGCCAAGACGTGACTCGAGGCGCAACGCCATGACACCCATCGATCAGCGAAAGCTGTCCAAGCAGAAGAAGTTCTTCGATCCGGCCGCGGAGCAGGAGAAGGCGAGCGGCGGCGGGAAGTTCCAGTTGTTCGGCGGGCGCAAGGCGAGTCCGCGCGCTCTCACGCAATTCACGACGCAACTCGCGACGCTGCTCGAGGCGGGTCTTCCGATCGTGCGCAGCCTGCGCATTCTCGAAGGGCAGATGGCGCCGGGCGTTCTGAAGCGTACGATCGGCCAGGTCTCCGAGGACGTCGAGGGCGGGAACTCACTCTCCGAGGCGCTCGCCAAACATCCGAAGGTGTTCCCGCAGCTCTACGAAAACATGGCGCGCGCCGGCGAGGCGGGTGGTGTGCTCGACACGGTGCTGCGGCGACTCGCCGACTTCATGGAAAAGACCGAGAAGATCCGCCGCCAGATTCGCGGCGCGATGGCGTACCCCGTCGTCGTCGTTTCGTTCGCGTTGTTGATCTTCATCGGGCTCATGGTGGTCGTCGTCCCGAAGTTCGAAGAGATCTTCGCCTCGCTTGGCGAGGAGCTTCCGACCTACACGCAGACGCTCATCGACGCGTCGCGCTTCATGCAGTCGAACTGGTACTTGTTCTTCATCGTGCCGCTGGTGTTCGTGGGCATCTACAAGCTCGTGCAGCGGACCTATCGCGGGGCGTACTTCATCGATCGTGTGAAGCTCGCGATCCCGATCTTCGGCGGTATCAAGCGCAAGTCGATCGTGTCGCGATTCTGTCGCACGTTCGGCACGCTGCTGTCGAGTGGTGTACCGATCCTCGATTCGCTGACGATCACGCAGGGCGCGATGGGCAACCTCGTCGTCGAGGAAGCGCTCGATCGCGTGCACGAGAGCATGCGTGAAGGGGAAGGCATCGCGCGGCCGCTCGGGCAGTCGGGCGCGTTCGACGACGTGCTCGTCAACATGATCGACGTCGGCGAGGAAACCGGTGAGCTCGACAAGATGCTGGTGCGAGCTTCCGACACGTACGACGATGAAGTGGATTCGCTCGTGAAGAGTTTGACGAGCATTCTCGAGCCGATCCTCGTGATCGTCGTCGGTGCGATGGTCTTCTTCGTGATGCTCGCGCTGTTCGTGCCGCTGATCCGGCTCATGGAGAACATCGGCCAGTAAGGCTGCCGTTCGCGGGGCGTAGGCGAGTCCGGGTTGACCGGGACGACGGGCGTCCTTCCGGGCGGGTCGTCGCCTTCGGTACGGTGGACACATCCGAGGCCGCGCATGTCGCTGCGTCAGAAGCTGCTCTTCGGGATCCTCGCGATCTACTCGGTCACGCTCGGCGTGCTCGCGCTCCTGTTGTCGCTCGACCGGTCCGCGCGTCAGGCCGTCGAGACCGAGCGTCGCGAGGCCGAGAACCGCTACACGAACCGTCTCTTCGCGAACATGTTCCAGGGGCGCGCGAGCGGTGAGCTGCAACAGCTCGACGACGACGACGTCGTGCCCGCACTCCTGCAGTGGGATCTTTGGGACGACGTCGAGGATCCGGTTCTCCTCAGCCTCGACCAGGACGAAGACATCTTCATCAATCCCGCGGGGGCTCCCGCATCGGGGCGCCCGTTCGATTCGGATCGACTGCGGCGTCTCATCGAGACCGCGATCGACACCGAAGACCTGGTCGAAGACGGCGATTACCTGGCGTACTACCTGGTCGCCAATGCCGGTCGCCGGTGGGGTGTCGGGTTCAAGCGCCCGGTCGCGGTCGCGGACGGGTATCGCCCGCTCGTCGACGCGCGCATGGTCTTCATCCTCATGGCGGTCGGCATCCCGTTGATCACGCTCGTGAGCTACACGCTGCTCACGCGTGTCGTGATTCGGCCGATCGACCATCTCCAGGAGGCGAGTCATCGCGTCGCGCGCGGCGACTATTCGGCCACGATCCCGCCGCGAGCGGAGGGCGCCGGCGATGAAATCGACCAACTCGTCGACGCCTTCAACACGATGCTCGGCGAGGTGCGGGACTACCGGGAGAATCTCGAGCAGCGCGTGCGCGAGGCGACCGAGAAGATCCGTCAGACCGAGCGACGTCTCGTGACGGCACAGCGCCTCGCGGCGACGGGCAAGCTCGCGGCGGGGATCGCGCACGAGATCAACAATCCGCTCGGCGGCATGATCAACATCGCGCGGCGGCTCACGAACCAAGACTTCACCGAAGAGAAGCGCCGCGAGTATCTCGAGCTCGTCCTCGACGGCTTGCTCCGGATCGAGGCCACCGTGCAGAAGATGTTGCCGCTGTCGATTCGCGAGGTGCAGCCGCAAGTCGTCGAGCTCGGGAAGGTGCTACGCCAAGCGCGCGAACTCGTGCGCTACCGCACGGATCAGGAGAACGTCGAGGTTTCGATGCGGATCGATGATGGCGAGCTGAGCGTCTTCGGCGACCCGAACGAGCTGCACCAGGTGTATCTGAACCTGTTGATCAACGCGCTCGATGCCATGAAGGGCGGTGAGGGACGCGGCCGGATCGTGATCCGCGCGAGGCGCGTGGGCGACGCGATCGACACGTCGGTCGAAGACACGGGATCCGGCATGAGCGAGGAGCAGATCCAGCAGGCGTTCGACCTCTTCTACACGACCAAGGATCAGGGCGAAGGAAGTGGTCTCGGGCTCTCGATCGTGCACAACGTGGTGGACAACCACGGCGGCACGGTGTCGATCCGAAGCCGGGTGGGCCAAGGGACTTCGGTCGACATCCGACTCCCCGTTGCCGAGCGCGGCGAGGGGTCGGAATTGACTTGATTCGATTCTGGGCGGTGTGGTACCATTCGCCGCCGTTTGGGAAAAGACCAATTCCGTTACTCCGAGAGAGTTACGCTTTGTGAGAGTGTGACGCGACGGAGCCCGACGGACGCGGTGACGAAAATCCGGGAGGTGAGAGGTGTCCGACTCCAGCGAGTACTACTCCTTCGAAAATGCTCTGCGCGAGCTCAACATGAAGGAAGCCGACTTGAAGCGCCTCGTGTCCGAAGGCGAGATCCGCGCCTTCCGTGACCAGGACAACATGAAGTTCAAGAAGGCCGACGTCGAGAAGCTGCGCCGCAGTGGTCCATCCGACGCCTCCGCCGAAACGCTTGCCGACGATCTCATCTTCGACGAAGACGAAGATCTCGATCTTTCCGACGACGAACCGGGCATGGCGACCGAGAAGATCTCGAGTGCGGACACGCTCGAGACGCTGGGCGGCTCCGACTTCGACGACGACGACGAAGAGGAGATCCTCGAGTCCGAGAGCGGCGTTCGCCGCGCCACGGGTCGCGCCACGCGTGTCCGCGAAGCGCAGGCCGCCGGCCAAGACGGCACGAGCCCGCTCTTCATGGCGGTTCTGATCTTCACGGCCATCTGCCTGTTCTACGGGATCTTCGTGATGATCGACACGTCGCGCAGCACCGAGACGGGCATGACCGAAGGTTTCACGAACTTCGTCACGGGCATGTTCGGCGGCAACGAGTAAGCGACTCCAAATAAACGACTCTCGAGTAAGTAACTCCACGAGTATTGCCGTCCGGGCGTCTTCTCGACGAAGGCGTCCGGACGGATCGAAGCACCGCGATCACAAACGATCGCAGGCGCGCAGCGCGGCCGAATCTCTCCGAGCCAGCGCAGGGCGGCGCGCCGGGCGCAGCAGATGGGGAGGGGCCGACTGGAGTCGATCCAGAGACCGGTCTCCCAATGGTGACGAAAGGAGACGGTCATGGCGAGGTTTCTTGTTCTGCTTTCCCTTACGGCCTTGCTCGCGGCGACCACGGGTTGCGTGAGCCGTGATCAGTACGTTCGGGCCGAGAACACGATCGACCGGCAAGACGAGGTCATCAGCAGCTACGAGCAGCAGTTCGGCGGCATGAAGTCCGAGCTCGACGACCTCCGATCGCGCGTGAAGCGTCAAGACGCCGAGCTCGCGAAAGCCCGTTCGAGTGCCGATGCGCTTCGCAATGCGAATCAGAGCCTCGAAGAGCAGTACGCGCAGATCCGCGAGAACTACGGCCAG
>JAUIME010000177.1 GCA_030433195.1 bacterium | reverse complement strand
CGCGTTCGAGCGCTTTCGCGACGCGTCGGTGGAATGGGCCGTCGTCGAGGTCGGGCTCGGGGGGCGTCTCGACTCGACCAACGTCATCGACGCCGATGCCGGCATCGTCACCAAGCTCGGCCTGGATCACACCGACGTGCTCGGACCGGATCTCGCGTCGATCGCGGCCGAGAAGATCGGGATCGCCAAGCCGGGGATGTCACTCGTTTCCGAAGCGATCGTCGACCCGGAGGCCGCTCGCGTCGTCGCCGATCGATGCCGTGCCGTCGGCGCCGAGATCCGGTACCTCGATCGCGAGGTTCAGGTCGGCGTGCCCGACGACGAGGGGCGGTTCTCGGTCCACGTCGACGGCGTCGTGTACGACGGTCTCGAGCTTGGCGTTCTCGGCGCGCATCAACGGCGCAACGCGGCGCTGGCGGCAGGGGTTCTGCACGACCTCGATCGACGGGGAGCGTTCGCTCTCGACGAAGCGTCGTTGCGCTCGGCGCTCTCGCGCGTTCGCGTCCCCGCGCGCGGTGAGGTCCTGCGGGAGAATCCGACGTTGATCGTCGACGGCGCACACAACGAACCGTCGGCCGTGGCGCTGCGATCGTTGCTCGACGAGTCGTTCGGCAGTCGGCCGCGAACCTTCTTCGTCGCGATCGCGGCCGATAAAGACTGGTCGCAATTCCTCCGCGCGCTGCTGCGCGCGGACGATCGGATCGTCGCGGTTGCCAACGAGAATCCGCGCGCGCTCGATCCGGACACACTCGCTGATGCCGCGCGTTCGCACGTACGAGAGGCTCGCGCAGGTGGCCGACTGTCCGACGAGCTGCGCCTCGCGATCGACCGACCTCGACTCGACGAAGTGCTCTGTGTCACGGGCTCGCTGTACCTGGCGGGGGAAATCGATCCCGCGATCCGAGATACGGGTGCAGGCAAGGGATTCGAAACGTCGTGACGCCGTTGCGAGCGATGCGTCAGCGCGAACGATGCGTCAGCGGCCGGGGCCGATGCGGATTTGCCCGATCGTGTTCAGATCGGTCGGGCATCGTTCGTCGGGGTCGTCGTCGCAGTCGTTGTCGATGACCGTGTCGATGATCGTACCGACGCGACGGACACGCATGATCGTCTCGGTGAAGACCCGTTCGTCGACGAAGTCGGAACCGCCTCCGCCCGCGAACTCGGGAAGGTCGCCCCAATCCGCGCCAATGCCGGGGATGAAGTAGAAGGGCAGGTTCCCGAGGAAGTGATAGCGGCCGACGAGCTCGTCCGGCATGGTGCCGTCCGAGTAGGTCTCGATGAAGTACTCACCGCCGAAATGTCCGAAGGTTGCCGTTGCAGAACGGATCTCGCCGATGTCGTGGAACTCGGCGATGAAGTTCGTGCGCTCGCCGATCGTCGCGAGAGGCACGCCGATCGCCACGGATCGTACTTCGACGTTGTCACTCGGCAATCGCGTGCCGTTGCGGCGTACCGCGTTGGTGCGATCGTCGTACGTCGTCTCGACTTCGGCTTCGTTCGATCCCTTGCCGGCGAGCACGCGGAACCGGTGAACGCGGTCGGATTCTCGCGCACCGAACGTGATGAACAGCACTCCGAGCGTGTCGTCGGGCAGCGGGAAGAAGCGCACCGCGACGCTGGAGTCGAGAGGAATCATCGCATCGTAGACGCGGGGGTTGGAACCGATCGCGACTTCCATGCCGTCGTCGTAGCCGTCACCGTCCGAGTCGAAGAGCAGGGGGTCGGTGTCGAGAAGGGCTTCGAGCTTCGCGGGGAGACCGTCGTTGTCGAGGTCTTCGAGCGAGAAATCACGATCGTGATCGATCGGCGCGATGCTGGCATCCGCTCGGTCGGAGAGACCGAAAACGGCACTGGTAAGGAGAGCGCCCGCGGTGAAGAGAGTCAGCGCGGCGAAGGTACGGATCGGATTCGAGAACGGTCTGAGGCTCGAGGGTTGCCGCCGCGAGACCGGTGGAATCCCGACAGTCGTGTGTTCGTCGATTACGATCACGAAACGCCCTTCTCATTCGTTTCGCGCGCCCGGCGTTCGATCCGCGGCGATTTCACCTACGGGCCGCGGCCAGAAGCCGTGTGGCGAGCTTTCTCGTCCCAGGTTTTCGTTTTCTTCGGGAGTGACGCAACAATGAATCTAAACAATGGACGATCGGGTGTCAACGATCGTCGACGTCGTTCTGCGAGTCTCGTCGTTTCCGCGGCAGCGAGCGACGCCGCGAAGGCGCCAAACGGCAGGAGGGCTTTCGGGGGCTCGGGTGTAAGTGTATCGGGAGTTTGTGCTTGTGTTTGGGCGCGGAATCCCGATTCCGGGCCTTTACACGGCAGCGAGCGGAAGATAGAATCGCGCCTTCCTGAAAGAGGAAACGAGCGGGCGTAGCTCAGTTGGTAGAGCACAACGTTGCCAACGTTGTTGTCGTGAGTTCGAATCTCATCGCCCGCTCCATCTTTCCCTCCTCGCTTTCCCCCTTCGATCGCCCGCTTCCGGCCAGATCTCTGTCCGTTCTGCCTCTTGCCACTCGGGTGCTCTGACGCCATTTCCCTCGTGATTGCGGTGCTGACGGCGCCGGGTCACAGGCGCGCGAGGGCGCGGACGACCTTCTTCGCGATGCCGCCGGTCGGGTAGTCTTCGAGCCGCGACGGCAAGATCCAGCGGGTCTCCTCGGCGGGGTCGGCCGGCGTGATCGGACCGCGATCGATGACGCCGAGCACCGGCCGCAGCAAGATGCGGCGGTTCATGATCGAGTGGCGGATCTCCGGGAGGGCGGTCCGGGGTTCGAATCGGCGGCCGTAACCTTTTCTCACCAAGCGAGATGCTTCATCCGATCGGTTGCCTTCGGACGGGCACGTCGGAAACTCCCAAAGGTCCTTCATGAGCGGCCGCGCCTGCGAGCGTGTGAGGAGCAAGCGTCCGTTGCGACGTACCACGACGAGCGTCGAGGTCTCGGCAACGTTCTCGCCGCGCTTCGCGACAACCGGATACGCCTCCGGATCGCCGGCTGCCGCGGCCGCGCAATCCCCTCGGACGGGGCAGGTTTCGCACGACGGCGAGCGCGGCGTGCAGACGGTCGCACCGAGCTCCATCATGGCTTGGTTGAAGTCGCCCGGGCGATCGTCGGGTACGAGTCGGGCCGCGAGATCCCAGTAGCGAGCGGGCTTGGTGTCGGCGCCGAGCCTGAGCCAGCGGGCGAGGATGCGGATGACGTTGCCGTCGACGATCGGTTCCGGAATCCCGTGCGCGATGCTCGATATGGCGCCCGCGGTGTACCGACCGACTCCCGGAAGCGCCAAGACCTCCTGCGGATCGCGCGGGAACCGGCCTCCGTGCTCGCGCACGACGATGCGTGCGGTCTCGTGTAGGGCGCGCGCGCGGCGGTAGTACCCGAGCCCCGACCATCGCGCCAAGACGTCGTCGAGGTCGGCGGCGGCGAGTCCCTCGATTGTCGGGTACGCGGCCAAGAACCTTTCGTAGTAAGGGATTACGGTCTCCACCCGCGTCTGCTGCAGCATGATCTCGGAGAGCCAGATGCCGTAAGCGTCGTCGCGTTTGCGCCAGGGAAGGTCGCGGCGATTGCGGTCGTACCATTCCAAGAGGGCGTTGCGGATCGTTCGGATCGAACGCTCGGAGAGGTCGGCGCGGGATGGGTCGGTGGTGGTCATCGCGGGCGGTTTCCGTGCGGAAGGTCCCGGTCGGCAAGCAGGTCGGCAGGCATGTCGCCAGGCGCGGTCGGCAGGACCGGCGCGGGGGCGGTCGGGGCGGTCTTCGCGCGCCCGAGGGTATGGTAGAATCCGCGCTCGAAATTTCCCGCCGGCACGGCCCGGAGCGCGCGTCGCCCCTCGAGCGGCCGCCGCACGTCGCCCGTGTCGGTACTCCCGGCATCCCGCAGTCGCAACAGGGACTTCCGTCGAAACCATGTCCTCGAACGAACCTCTCGACACGACCTACGATCCTCGTTCCGTCGAACCCGAGATCCGCGCTGCGTGGGCCGAGGGCGATTTCGCCGCGTTCCGCGCCGACGCCGCCGACACGGGCAAGGATCCGTACTGCATCGTCATCCCGCCGCCCAACGTCACGGGCGCGCTGCACGGCGGTCACGCGCTCAACAACACGACGCAAGCCGTCGTCGAACGAACGATCTTCGAGAAAGAGAACAAGACGCGCCACGATCTCGGTCGCGACGAGCTCGTGCGCCGCATTTGGGACTGGAAGGAACAGTACGGCGATCGCATCGTGAGCCAATTGCAGCTCATGGGATGTTCGTGCGATTGGTCGCGCATGCGCTTCACGCTCGACGACACGTGCGCGCGTTCGGTGAGGCACACGTTCTTCCGGCTGTTCGAAGACGGATTGATCATCCGCGGCAAGCGGCTCGTGAACTGGGACGCGCACCTGCAGACCGCCGTCGCCGACGACGAGGTCTATCACCAGTCGGTGAAGGGGAGCCTGTGGCACATTCGCTACCCGCTCTCCGAGACGGCGCGTTTGCCGCGCGACGGCGGTGAAGCCGACGTCGACTATCTGGTCGTCGCGACGACACGTCCCGAAACGATGCTCGGCGATACCGCGGTCGCGGTCCATCCCGAGGACGAACGCTGGCGCGCGCTCATCGGCAAGACCGTGAAGCTGCCGCTCACCGATCGTGAGATCCCGATCATCGGCGACCCGATCCTCGTCGACAAGGAGTTCGGCAGCGGCTGTGTCAAAGTCACGCCCGCGCACGATCCCAACGACTACGAGTGCGGCCTGCGCAACGACCTGCCGATGCTCAACATCCTCACGCCCGACGGCAAGATCAACGACGAGGGCGGCGCCTACGCGGGCATGCACCGCTACGACGCGCGCAAGAAGGTCGTCGCCGATCTCGAAGAGGCGGGACTGCTCGATCGCGTCGAAGATCACACGGCCGAGGTCGGGCACAGCGACCGCAGCAAGACGCCGATCGAGCCGTATCTGTCCGATCAATGGTTCGTGCGCATGGGCGATCTCCCGGCTGAGCAGGCCGCGGCGATCGAGGGCCTTCGCGGCAAGCCGGGCCTCGCGCAGCTCGCGATGGACGCGGTGTCCGACGAGATTCCCGACACGCCCGAAGAGCGCATGGCGTCGGGCAAGGTCCACTTCTTCCCGCCGCGCTACGCGAAGACGTATCTCGACTGGCTCGGCGAGAAGCGCGATTGGTGTATCAGCCGCCAGCTTTGGTGGGGACATCGGATTCCGATCTGGTACTGCGCGACGTGCACCGAAGACGAACTGAAGAGCGCGTTCGCGGATCGAGACGACATCGCGTGGCAACGCGACGAAGAGAACGATCGTTGGCTCGTGTGCTCGCGCGAGGACGACCTCGCCGCCGACGCGATCGCGGGCCACGAACTCGTCCAAGATCCGGACGTACTCGACACGTGGTTCAGCTCGGCGCTGTGGCCGTTCTCGACGATGGGCTGGCCCGCGTCGACGCCCGAGCTCGCGAAGTTCTATCCGGGACACGTTCTCTCGACGGCGCGCGAGATCATCACGCTGTGGGTAGCTCGCATGGTGCTCACGGGCCTCTACCACATCGGGCGCGTCCCGTTCCCCGACGTCGTCATCCATCCGGTGATCCAGGACGGGCACGGCCGCCCGTTCAAGAAGTCGCTCGGCAACGGGTTCGACCCCGTCGACATCATCGACCAGTACGGCGCCGACGCGCTGCGTTACACGATGGCGAGCGTCGCCACCGAAACGCAAGACATCCGCATGCCGATGAAGGCCGTGACGCTCGACGACGGGCGCGAGCTGCAGACGTCCGAGCGGTTCGAGCAGGGCCGCAACTTCTGCAACAAGGTCTGGAACGCCGCGCGGTTCGCGTTCAAGAATCTCGAAGGCACCGAGAAGCGCGAGCTTTCGCTCGACGCGCTGCCGATCGAAGATCGCTGGATCCTGTCGCGCGTGAGTCGTGCCGCGGCCGACGTGCAGGACACGCTGGCGAAGTATCAGTTCAGTCGAGCCATGCAGCTCGCGCGCGAGTTCTTCTGGGATTCGCTTTGCGACTGGTACCTCGAGCTCGTCAAGGCGCGCGTCGCGGAAGATCGGCAGCAGGCGGAGGCCAAGCAGGTTCTCGCGTTCGTGCTCGACCAATCGTTGCGGATGCTGCAGCCGTTCGTTCCGTTCATCACCGAGCGGATCTGGAAGCAGCTCGAAGCGACGGTGCCCGAGCGTGGGTTGCCGGGGCTCGCCGAGCTCGACACGGGCGAGCCGCTCTTCCAGTCGCAGTTCCCGCCGCGACACGGGTGGGACACGCTCGCGAACCCCGAAGTCGACACGACGTTCGGCGATCTCCAGGACGCGACGCGTGCAGTGCGCGAGATCCGCGCCACGCAGAACGTCAAGCCGAAGGATCTCGTCGACGTCATCGTGCGCGTGCCGGAAGCGCGCGTCGCGTCGATGAAGGCCGAGGGGCACATCATCCAACAGCGCGGGCGTGTCGGGAGTCTCACGATCGATCCCGATGTCGAACGCCCGAAGAACTCCGCGATGCTCGTGATCGGCGACATGCAGATCTTCGTGCTCGACGTCATCGACGCCGAAGCCGAACGCAAGCGCCTCGAGAAGGAGCGCGAGTCGATCGAGAAGCAAGTGCGAGGAATCGAGTCGAAGCTCGCCAACGATTCGTTCGTGTCGCGAGCGCCGGCCGAGGTCGTCGAGCGCGAACGCACGCGGCTCGGCGAGTTCCAAGAGCGAATGTCCACGATCGAGGAGACCCTCGCGGGATTGGGTTGACGCCCCGCGGTCACCTCACGTATTTCGAACGCCCGCCCGCAGGCGAATCAGGAAAAACGAACGAGAAAAGAGAGAGTGGTGTTTCCATGGCTGAACTGATCGCGCCGCACGGCGGCTTGAAGGAGTTGGTCGACCGTACGGTGCCGGCCGATCGAGAGGCGGCGTTCCGCGAAGAAGTCGCGAGCCTGCCGGCATTGGAAGTTCGAGACGCGGACCTGTCGACCGTCTATCGCATCGGCGACGGTGCGCTGAGCCCGCTCACGGGACCGATGAACCGTGACGAGTACGAGCGCGTGCTGAACGAAGGCGTGATCGAGCGTGACGGCAAGAAGTACGCGTGGACGATCCCGCTGTCGCTTCCGGTGTCGAAGGCCGACGCCGCGTCGCTCGAATCGGGCAAGCGCGTGCGCCTGGTCAACTCGGCCGGTGAAACGGTCGGCGCGCTCGTCGTCGGCGACGTCTTCGAGCAGGACAAGGCCGCCTACATCAAGGGCGTGTACCAGACCGATCGAACCGATCACCCGGGCGCGCGCATGGTGCTCGAAGACGAGCGCGAGATGCTCGTCGGCGGCGAGGTCGAAGTCCTCGCGCAGCCGCGCCACCCCGCGTTCGGCAAATATCAGCTCACGCCGCGCGAAACGCGTGCGTACTTCGCCGAACACGGCTACGATCGCGCCGTCGCCTTTCAAACGCGCAACCCGCTGCACCGCGCGCACGAGTACGCGCTCGTCTACGGCGGCGAAGTGCTCACGCGCGACGGTCACAAGACCTGCATCGTGCTCAATCCGCTCGTCGGCGAAACGAAGTCGGACGACGTCGACGCCGCGACGCGCATGAAGACTTACGAAGCACTCATCACCGAGCGGCAGCTCGGCGAAGGCGACAAGGACGAAGATCTCTGGAAGGAACGCGGACACGACATCAACGACGTCGTCGCGCTCTTCGCACTCGACATCAAGATGTTCTACGCGGGCCCGAAGGAAGCCGTAATGCACGGCGTCTACCGCCAGAACTACGGTTTCTCGAACATCATCATCGGTCGTAAGCACGCCGACGCTCCTTACGACGACGGCAGCGACATCTGGGACGGCCTCGACGCGCAGCGCATCTTCGACGATCTCGGCGGTGAGTTGCTGATCGAGCCGGTGAAGGTGGGTTTCGCGGCCTACTACGAAGAGCTCGGTCGCGTCGGCCTCGTCGACGAGTGCAGCAAGAAGGGTTGGAAGCCGATCCCCATCAGCGGACGCGACGTACGTACCGCGATCGCGGAAGGGCGGATTCCCGATGCGCGCGTGATGCGTGAGTCGACGGCCAAGATCCTGATCGCCGCCAACGGCTGATCGCGATCGATTCTCGAGCGACGACGGAGGCGATACGTGGAGGCCCCTGACTGCGACAGCGACGACTTCATCGTCTTCGGGCAGCCATGCCTCGGGCGCGAAGAGATCGCCGCCGTCGTCGAAGTGCTCGAGTCTCGTTGGATCGGGACGGGTCCGCGGTGTGCCGAGTTCGAGCGTGCGTTCGCGCGCCTCAAGGGCGTCGAAGAAGCGCTCGCCGTGAGCTCGTGCACCGCGGGTCTGACGCTCGCGTTGCGCGAGCTCGGCGTCGGCCCGGGTAGCGAGGTCATCACGTCGCCCGTGACGTTCGCGGCCACGTGCAACGTCATCGAGCATCTCGGTGCGCGGCCGGTCTTCGTCGACGTCGAGCCGCGCACCGGCAACCTCGATTCGCGAGCGGTAGCCGAACGTGTCACCGACGATACGGCCGCGATCCTGGTGGTGCATCTGGCAGGGCGACCCGTCGACATGGCGCCGCTGCTCGCGCTGCGCGAAGAGCGCGGCATCCCGATCGTCGAGGATTGCGCGCACGCCGTTACGGGCACCTGGCAGGGACGACCGCTCGGTACGATCGGCGACGCGGCGGCGTTCAGCTTCTACGCGACGAAGAACATCACGACAGGCGAGGGCGGCATGCTCTTGTTTCGTGACGCCGAGAAGCTCGAGCGGGCGCGGCGCCTGTCGTTGCACGGGCTGAGCGCGGGGGCCTGGGCGCGCTACCGCGATCAGCGCAATGCGTTTCGACATTTCGAGGTGACCGAGCCCGGCTACAAGTTCAACCT
>JAUIME010000176.1 GCA_030433195.1 bacterium | reverse complement strand
GGTCAACCGGCGGTCGTGAAGCCGCCGCAGGGCGGCGAGCAAAGTGCCGTGCCCCTTCTGATCCGTCAGACTGCCGACATGCACGAGGCAAGCACCGTCCGGCGGCAACCCGAGTTCGCGCCGCAGTCGAGCGCGGGAATCCGGATCTCGCGGAGACACGGGGGCGGTCTCGATCCCGTTCGGAATCACGACGAGCCGTTGTCCGATCGCGGCATCCGACTCGCGAATCTCGTCCGCGACCGCTTCCGAAACGGCGACGATCGCGCGTGCGTGCTGTCGGTAGCCACGATCGATCCATCCGTACACGCGCCGCAGACCCCGGAACGTCCGCGTGTTGTGGCGCGTCGTCACCCACGCGGCGCCCATCCCCGCTTTCGCGGCGGCCCCGGCGAGCAGGTCCGCGCGGCGCAGGTGCGAGTGCACGACGTCGATCCGATGCTCGCGAACCCAATCGGACAAACCGCGTGCGCGGATCCGGTCGACGGAAACGCCCTCATCCGTGATCGCGTCGCGAAGTGCGTCCCCGCTTCGGAACACCGCGACTCGAAGCCGGAACTCGCGTCGATCATGGTGGCGCGCGAATCCCGTGAGCAACGTCTCCGCTCCGCCCACGTCGAGCGACGGAATGAGGTGGGCGACCCGGATCATCGCCGTCGTGCCGACGCGATCATCCACGCACCTCGAGCCGGTTGGCCACGACTTCGGGGACGAACGCGCGAATGTTCCCTCCGCCATGCAGGACTTCTTTGATGAGCCGCGAGCTGATGAAGCTGTAACGAGGATCCGCACACAAGAAGACGGTCTCGAGCCCGGCCGCGAGCTCTCGATTCGTCAGCGCCATCGGCATCTCGTCGCGGAAGTCACCGCCGTCGCGCAAGCCGCGCAACAAGACCGTCGCCCCCTCGGCGCGGGCGAAATCGACGATCAAGCCTTCGTGGGACGTGACGCGCACGGAGTCGATCGCGGAGGTGACGTCCTCGAGCAACGCGACGCGATCCGCGACCGCAAGTAGCGGCGATTTCGACGGATTCACCGCGACGCACACGACGAGTTCGTCGACGAGACGCGCGCCCCGCTCGATGAGATCGACGTGTCCCAGAGTCACCGGATCGAACGACCCCGCGTAGATCGCTCTTCTCATGATTTCGGTGTCCTCCGAGGGTTCGAGGGCGCGCTCGCGCGTGGATCGTGCGGCGCGGAAGGGTCACCGATTCATCTTAGTTTTTCGGTCGCAGTGTGTAACTCGCCGCCGCGGGCCTCGTCTTTCGAAGCGTCCGATCGCCTATCGCGAGGTATCCGCGCCGTGTCGTCTCGTTCCTTCGTTCCCTCCCGCCGACCGGTCTGCATCGTCCCCGTGGCGCTCGCGGTCGCGGCGGGTATCGCGACCGCACATACGGGCGCGACGGGCGACGCTCCGCTCGGGGTCACGACCTTGGCGGTTGGCATGCTCGCCGTCCTCGTGTCGAGTCTCTGGATCCTCCGCACCCCCGCTTCGTGCGCGCTCGCGTTGGCCATGGCGGCCGCCTTCGTGCTCGGGGCGGTCCACACGCGGAGCGAGCTGCATCGCCTCGACGGGTCACTCGCGCGTCTCGCGCTCGAAGGCCGACGCGTCGTGACGTTGCGGATGACGCTGCTCGAGACTCCCTTCGCTCCCGCCCGGCCGAGTCCGCCGGATCCGGGTGGCGGCGCCCCTGCCACGTCGCGGACCTTCGACCTGCCCCCGAGCGTGTCAGTACGCGCGCGTGTCGATGCGGCGCTCGCTCCATCGGGCCGATGGCATCCGCTCGACGGCGAGGTCATATTGCGAGCTCCGGCTTGGCCGCGCGGCTTGCTGTCGGGCGATCCGATCGTCGCCAGCGGCGCACTGAAGGCCCCTCCCTCGCAGCGCAACGACGGCGGCTACGACGCTCGATCGGCAGCCCTCGTGCGCGGGATCGTCGGTGAGCTTCGAATCGCCGATCCGGCCAACGTACGCTCGGACCCGTCGAGTGGCGTCGCGACCGCGAGCTGGAGGCGCTCCGTCGAACGTCTTCGATGCTGCTGTTGGCAGAAGATCGTGACCCACTTCGACGAGCGCGATGCCGGTTGGCTCGGTTCGCTGCTCCTCGGCATCCGTGCCGCTCTCCCGCAAGCCGACCGCGAAACGCTCCGGCGCACGGGCACCCTGCACTTCTTCGCGATCTCGGGGTTGCATGTCGTTCTTCTCGGAACGATGCTCGAATCGCTCCTGAAGCCGGTGCCTCTCGGACGTCGTGCAAGGCTCGCCGTGTTCCTCGGATCCCTCGCGACCTACGCAACGCTCACGGGTCTGTCGGTCTCCGTCGTTCGCGCTTCCATCATGCTGGGGGCGGCCCGCATCGGATCTTGGCTCGATCGCTCGCGCACGCCGCTCGACGCGCTCGCGATCGCGGCGCTCGCGATCTGGTTCGTCGAGCCGCTCGCGTTGTTTCAACCCGGCTTCCAACTCTCGTTCGTTGCGGTCGCGTCGATCCTCGTGGCATCGAGCGAACCATGGAGTGGTTCGAGTTCGGTCCGAAGCGGCGCGGGAGCGCGTGTCGATCCCGGCCTGGCGGCCCGGCTGGTTCGCTTCATCCGACGCGTTCTCGTTTCTTGCGCGCAGACCGTGCGCACCACGCTGATCGTCCTGCTCGGCACTCTGCCGTGGATGCTCTGCTACTTCCACGGTCTGCACCCCGCCGCGATTCCCGGCGCCCCGCTCTTGCTTCCGCTCGTCGTCGCCGCCCTCGCGGGAGGGTTCGTGTGGCTCGGGCTCGCTCTCGCTTCGTCCTCGATCGCGTCGGCCGCGACGTGGCCCGTGGCCCTCGCGCTCGATGGCATGCGCGGCATCCTCGACCGACTGGACACCGGATGGCTGGCGACCCGCGAGCTCCCACCGGCGAGCGCACCGATGATCGCGCTGTACCTGGCCTCGGGAATCTCGCTCGCGTACCGCCTCCGTCGACTCGGACTGACTCTCGTCGCCGCCGCGCTCGCGATCTACGCCTTCGGGCTGCGCGAGCGGCCCCCGCGGATGCCCGTCATCGAATGGCTCGACGTGGGTCACGGCACGTCGACCCTCCTGCGCTTTCCCGACGGCCGTTCCGTTCTGTACGACGCCGGTTCGATGATGAACGAGGGCGTCGGCGCTCGCGTGATCGTCCCCGCGCTTCACGCCGCGAGGGTCCGCACGCTCGACCTTCTCGTGCTCTCGCACGCCGACCGAGACCACACGAACGGCGCGCGCGACGTGATCGACGCGATCCGGGTCGCTCGGCTCGTGATCCCCCATGGCTTCGAAGACTCTCCCGGCGGCGACGCGATCGTCCGACACGCCCGACGCGAGGGCGTGGCCGTCTCCCGCGCATCGGCCGGGGTCGTCCTGCTCGACACTCCGCCGAGCCCACGGCAAGAACGGTACCGGATCACGGTGCTGCACCCGAACCCACACGCGCGGATCCGACTCGAGAGCGACAACGACCGCTCGCTGGTCTTGCGCATCGAGATCGGTCGCCGGACCGCCCTTTTGACCGGTGACCTCGAGGAAGCGGGAATCGCGGCCCTCCTCGAGACGGCCGATCCCGCGTGCGACATCCTCGTGCTCCCGCACCACGGAAGCGAGGCCGCGAACCTCGATCGTCTCCTCGAGCTCGCCGCGCCGACGGTCGTCATCGCGAGCGGACGCGAACGCTCGCTCGACGCACGCCGGGCGGCCTGGCTTCGCGATCGAGCGATCCGCTGTTTCGCCACGTGGCAGCATGGACGCATCCGGATTCGGCTAGCCCCCGAAGACCCCGAGAGCCGGCTCGCTCCCGGCCCTCGATTCGGAATCGAGACGTTCGTCGCGGGGTTGCCAACCGACGAGCAGTGGAAGTCCCGACGCGGCTCCGTTACAGTGAGCCCGCCGAACGAGGGACGAGCACCGCGCCTGCCGACGAGCCGCACCGGAGCCGCTCGCGCACGAAGCGCCGACTCTCCCCCCGACGAGGAGACCGCCATGCGCGCCACGAGTCGCCCCGCGCCCATCATCGATCCGATGCTCGAGACCGCACGCCGCCCACGTCGCTTCACGCGGGCTTTCGGGCACCCCCTGCCTCGCCTTATCGAGCGCTGGGCGATCCTCTTGCTCGTCGTCGGACTGGCCGGCACGATGTCGGCATCGTCGTCGTACGCAACTCCGAGAACTCCGGAGCCCGTCGTCACCGCGTCGGCACCGCAGCTGTCGGGCCCGATGCGGCGTGAGCTCGAAGAGCTCGGCGAACAGTTCTGGAAGAGCCGCCCCAAGACTCGTTTCGAATCATGGGACGCCGCCGAGCGCGCTGCCGTTCGCAAAGCGGCCGAGGCAATCCAGTTCGATCTCGAGGACGGACAACTCGACGACGTCGTCGAAGCCCTGTGGAAGCCGAGCAAGAAGTTCGGCCCGCGCGCGCGAATGTCGCGAGGCAAAGCGATCATCGACACGCCCTATGGCGAAGCCTGGTTCTACGTCGCCGGCGGCGGACGCGACAAGGGGCTCATCGTCGGGTTACACGGAGGCGGCGAGGGCGCTGGATCGGCCGACGAGCCGCGCGGCACGTGGCGCGCCAAGGACTGCATCGGCGCGTACCCCCAAGGGATCCGCCTCGTGCACGACACCTGGAACACGGTTCACGGTGAGCGCTTCATCCTGACCATCCTCGAGATCGCGAAGGTCCAACTGCAGGTCGATCCGGATCGGGTCTACGTCGCCGGTTTCAGCATGGGCGGGACGGGGTCGTGGTTCATGGCGGGACGCCATCCCGATCTCTTGGCCGCGTCGCTCCCGTTCTCGGGCGTGCTCATGGCCGAACCGAAAAGCCAGCTCGAGCACAAGGAAGAGGTCGTCGCAATCCAGCACGGATTGCTCCCGAACGTTCGGAACTTGCCGATGCACTACACGATCGGACTCGAAGACAAGAACACGATGCCCGGGACCTACCTCTTCGTCTGGGATCGGATCGAGGAGTTGCGCGAAAAGGACCCGGGCGGCTACGAGAACATCTACTTCGAGTCGTTCCCCAAGCTCGCCCACGGATTCCCACCCGGAGAGCCGAAGAAGGCGCTGCAGTTTCTCGGCAATCAGGTCCGCGAGCGCTTCCCCGAGACGATCGTGTGGGAGCATGCGACGCAGCCGTTCCCGCTTCGGACCGACGAAGACCAGACGACCCGCATCGGCAAACCCGCGATGTATTGGATCGGGTGTCCGGACCCCGTCGATCGGCAGACGATCCGCGCAACGCGCTCGGGCAACACCATCGAGATCGAGACCACGATGCGGCCATCCCACAAGGGCCTGACGATCTACTTGAACCCCGAGATGATCGACACGACGAGCGACGTGAAGGTGATCTACGGCGGCAAGGAAGTCTACAGCGGGCAGCCCGAACCCGACCTGTGGACGATCCTCGAAACGCTCGACTTCAACGCGGACCGCCGCCTCGTCTTCGACCGACGCATCGACCTTTGACCGACGATCGCCCGCGCTCTTGGTTCACCGCAGCGAAATGAAACTGGTTCACCGCAGCGAGACGAAGTCGAGCACCGCGGCGTCGTCGTCGAGGCGAACGTACGTGACCACGAGTTCGGCCCGGCCGTCCCCGTCGACGTCCCCGTGTGCGAGGGACGACCGCAAGTAGTCCGACTGCGGCCGTAGCACGGTCGCCGCGTCGGGATCACGATCGCCCGTGAGCGCCGCCGTCCGCTGATCCCCGAAGCTCGCGATCAGACTCAGGATCCGGTCGAGGTCCCACACGCGACTCTCCGATTCGAAGAAGACGTCGCGCAGCACCCTTCCGACTTCGGTCTCGGCGCGATCCCCGGATTCGTTACCGCGCGCGAACCACACTTCGATGCGTTCGAAGTCCTCCGAGACCAGCGCCACGTCGTCACCCGTCTTCCCGTCGAAGTCGCCTTGCTCGCTGTCGCGGAACTTCCCGGCCGCGTCCTCGAGTCGTTGCAGGATCGCCGCCGGGTCGCGCAACACGCTCAGGATCGACGGAAGCCGAATCACGAGCTCGCTGCGACGATCGGGCTCACGCGCGAAGGAGCGGCCACCCGTCCCCGGATACGAGACGAGCGTCATCGAGAGATCCCACTCCGAGACGAGTCCACGCAGGAGCGTCGTCACTCCCGGCGCGCGAATCTTGAACAGCACGAGATCGGGATACTCGTCGTCGTTGAGCCGCTCGACCAGAAGCGCCGAGATGTCCTCGGCGACCTTGAGGATGCTCGAAGGACGCGTGAACTGCGGTCCCTCCTCGCTGCCGTGGAACACCCAGACCTTGCGTCGATGCGCGATCACGTAGTCGGGGATGTCGTCGCCGTTCAAGTCTTGCGCGTAGAAGTTCGTGTCGTCCGAACCCGCGACCGTCTCGCCGAGCTCGACACTCGCCTTCGGCGTGGTGTCTTTGAAGATCCGCAGATCGAGCTCGACGTCGGGTGTCGACGGAATCGCGCCATCCTCTCGCTGCATGTGGAACGCGCGATCCTTGCCCAGGTCGACGCGCAAGTCGGAGCGCCCGTCGCGGTTCAAGTCTTCGATCCGCAACTTCGGGATCATGAACGTACACGAGATGCGATCCGAGAGCGCCGAGACCGCGGTCTCGCGCTCGCGATCGACGTCGACGAGAATCTGCGCCGCGCGTCTGAAACGGATCGCAGGCTTGCCGTCCTCGTCCGACGCGCCGCCGTCGTTCTCCGCCGAAGCCTCCCCGCCGCCGTTCGAGCCCGCGACCTCGTCGCTCGAACCCTGTCCCTGCGATTCGTTCATCCACAGGTCGGTCGTTCGCTCGGTGGGGACGATGAGATCGAGGAGCCCGTCCCCGTTCACGTCTTGCAGGATCTCGGCGCGTCGTGGACGACCGAGGCGCAGCTCGAGCCGCGCGCGACGCGCGAGGCGAACTCCCTCCGATGCCACCGCGCCGTCGTCTCCGAACGGATACGCCGTCGCGCCGTCGGGTGACAGCACGACCAGCTGCGTGCCCTTCCCGACACCGAGCACGTCTCCCACGGCGACCACCACGTGATCGGGATTCTCGAGCACGAGGCTTCCGCGCGGCTTCTCGTCGAACGCCTTGCGCTTCGCGTCGAAGCGCCACGTACGAACCTCGCCGTCGCTCCCGATGACCAGAACTTCAGCCGTCCCGTCCCCGTCGACGTCGACGATCTCGTAGTGCGCGACGTCGAACGCGGGAACGACCGTCCCCACGACCTCGGGTTCGGGACCGGACGTCGCCGACTGCACGAGAATCGCCGAGGCCGATCCCGTCAGCAGCAAGAACGTCGCGACGAGAACCGCGATCGGCAGAGCGACCTTCGCGACCGCGGTCCTATCCACCGACGGAACGCTCCGCCCCCGGCGGCATCCGCTTCGCATCGATCGTTTCGTTCGTCGCATCATCGGAACCTCACGTGGCGGACGCCGCCGTCTTCGAGAACCAACAGCTCGGGAACTCCGTTCGCCGACGGTCGTGCCAACGTCACCTCGGCGTCCTCGTGAACGTCGAGCGAGAACAGCGGCCGATCGATGATCTGCAGGTCCCCCCTGCGATTGCGCACCATGAGGATCTTCACTTTCGTTCCGGTCGAACGCACGAGTAGCTCGCTCGTTCCGTCCTTCGTGAGATCGCCGATGAATCGCGCCACGAGATCGTCGCCGAGCCCGTCGAGATCGTCGGCGCTGAGCTTGATCGAGTGCGAGATATCGGGTCGTTCGCTGAACGTCCCCCCGCGATTGCGAAACACGTAGAGTTCGGTCTCGACCGAATCCTCGTCTTGGATCGTGTCGCGAAGCTTCGCGAGCAGGTCGAGGCGTAACGAGCCGACGATGAAATCGTCGCGGCCGTCGCCGTCGACGTCGGTGAAATGCGACCCGCCCGCAAAGCCCGAGAGAACGAGCAACTGAGCCGGCACGCCCGACGCGCCGAAGAGCGCCTTCGCCCCGCCATCGGATTTCTTCGCACGCTTCTCCGTGGCGGCCTGCGTGTAGACGAGCACTTGGGTGCGCGTCTCCTTCGACTTGCGCGCGAGCTGCGAGTCGCCGGCGAGCATCAGGTAATCGGATCGCCCGTCGGCGTCGAAATCGCCGACATGCGCGCGATACGAGACGTCGTACTGCGTCTTCTCCGGATCGACGGGAAGCTCGAGCGAGATACCCGGCTTCGACTCGAAGACGCCCGCCTTCTCCTGACGCCACACGAGCAGGGACGTCGCGCTCTGCGCGATTCCGTCCACGTCACCGTCGCCGTCCCAATCCGCGAAGCGCAAGACGGGGATCTCCTCGTTGACCGCGAGGAACGGCCCGCTGAAGCCCGAATCGGATTCGAGATCGAGCCGGATCTGAACCTCTCGACTCCCACGATCACCGCGCGCGAACTGCTGGCGCCATCGGTCGCGCAGACGCTCGCGCGGCAGCGCCAGGAACGACACCGCCTCCGTGAACGTCGCCTTGCCGTCGACGCGCCGCTGGAGCAGCAACCGGTGGCCGTTCGGCTCCGGAATCACGAGATCGACGAGCCCGTCGCCGTCGACGTCGCGAACTCCTTCGTTCCATGAGAACAACGTCCGCGGGTGAGGAATCTGCCACAGGAATCGAACGTCGGCGAGTTTCGTGTAGCGATCCTTCTGCGCGACCTTCCATCGGTACGCGAGCACCGCCTTCCCGAAAAACAGCAAGATCTCGTCGCCCGGATCGGGGTGGACGTCGGCAACCCCGATCCCCACCACGTCGCGCGTGAGGCGCAGCTCGTGGAACGGCTGCGGCGCGAACGTCACCTCGCCGTTCTGCCGCGCGTAAAGTCGAACGACGCGGTCGGACTCTTGACCCGAGACGTTGCTCGCGAGGAGGAGGTCGTGCGTT